>JALYSW010000154.1 GCA_030854615.1 Gemmatimonadota bacterium | reverse complement strand
ACGCAGAGCAGCGCGAGATCCAGCGCACGGCGCGTGAGTTCGCCGAGGCGGAGATCGCACCGCACACGGTGGCGTGGGATCGCGACTCGTACTTCGATCGGTCCGTCATCACGAAGATGGGCGCGCTCGGCTTTCTCGGGATGATGATCCCCGAGGAGTTCGACGGGCTCGCGCTTCCGACGACCACGTACGTCGTCGCGCTCGAGGAGATTGCCGCCGCGGATGCGTCGATCGCCGTCGCGATGAGCGTGCACAACTCGCTGCCGACGCAGATGCTGCTGCGCTGGGGGACGCCCGAGCAGAAGACGCGCTTCCTCGCGCCGATGGCGCGCGGCGAGCTGCTCGGCGCCTTCGCGCTCTCCGAGCCCGAGGCGGGCTCCGATGCCGCGTCGCTCGGTACGCAGGCCGTCCGCGACGGCGACTCGTGGGTACTGAATGGCACGAAGGCGTGGGTGACGAGCGGGAGCGAGGCTGATGTCATCATCGTCATGGCACGTACCGATGGTCCGAGCGATCGTCGCGGCGCGCGCGGCATCAGCGCCTTCATCGTCACTCCGGATCTCGCGGGCTTCAAGGTCGGCAAGAAGGAAGACAAGATGGGGCTGCGCGCGTCGCCGACGGTGCAGCTCGAGCTCGTCGACCTCCGTGTGCCCGCCGGGAACCTTCTTGGCCGCGAGGGCTCCGGCTTCACGATGGCGATGCAGTCGCTCGACAACGGACGTCTCGGCATCGCGGCACAGGCCATTGGGATCGCCCGCTGCGCGCTCGAACATGCAACGATTTATGCCGGTGAGCGCCGCCAGTTCGGCAAGCCGATCAAGGAATTCGAGGCGATACAGTTCAAGCTCGCGGACATGGCCACCCGGATCGCCGCGGCCCGCGCGTTGCTCTATCAGGCGGCAGCCGCGAAAGACCGCGGAGAGCAGATCACGCAGTACAGCAGCATGAGCAAGCTGTTCGCGAGCGAGACGGCGATGTGGGTGACCACGCAGGCCATCCAGATCTTCGGCGGGTACGGCTATGTAAAGGAGTATCCCGTGGAGCGGCTCTTCCGCGATGCGAAAGTGACCGAGATCTACGAAGGAACGTCGGAGATTCAACGGATCGTGATCGCGCGCGAGCTGTACTCGCGCAGTCCCTGATGCATCGGACCCCCGTCTACTCAATACATATATGACCGCCACCGCTTCGTTCACCAGCGCTACGTCTTCGTCGTCCAGCGGCCTCTTCGACCGGCTCGCGGAGATGGGGCACGAGCAACTCGTCCTCTGCAGCGATCCTTCGGCGAGCTATCGCGGAATCATCGCCGTGCACTCCACCACGCTCGGCCCCGCACTCGGCGGCACGCGCTTCTGGAGCTACGCGAACGACGAAGAGGCGATCATCGACGCGCTGCGCCTCGCGCGCGGGATGACCTACAAGAACGCCGTCGCCGGGCTGAATCTCGGCGGAGGCAAGTCGGTGATCATCGGCGACAACCGGACGACGAATCGTGAGATGATCTTCCGCGCGCACGGGCGCTTCGTCGAGAGCCTCGGCGGGCGCTACGTCACCGCAGAGGACGTCGGCACGAGCACGAGTGACATGGATCTCGTGCACATGGAAACGGACTACGTTGCCGGCCTCGCGGGGAAGTCGGGCGATCCGTCTCCCGTGACCGCGCACGGTGTGTTTCGCGCGATCCAGGCGTCGGCGCACTATCGCTGGGGCTCGGACTCGCTCGAAGGGAAGACCGTCGCGATTCAGGGATGCGGACATGTCGGCTTCTATCTCGCGCGCGAGCTTTTCGAGGCGGGCGCGAAGCTCATCGTCACCGACATCGATGCGGAGCGCGTGCGCGCCGTGGTCGAGGAGCTGGGCGCGAAGGCGGTCGAGCCGGGGGAAATCTACGGCGTGAAGGCGGACATCTTCGCCCCATGCGCGCTCGGCGCGGTCATCAACGACAATACGATTCCGCAGCTCAAGGTGGAGATCGTCGCGGGCGCCGCGAACAACGTCCTCCTCGAGTCACGTCACGGCGATGCGCTCGAGAAGCGCGACATCCTCTACGCGCCGGACTACGTCGCGAACGCGGGCGGCGTCATCAACGTGTACTCCGAGCTCGCGGGATGGGATTCGCATCGCGCACTTCGCAAAGCCGACGAGATCTATCACACGATTCTCGGCGTCTTCGAAATTGCGAAGAGCGACGGCATCCCGACCTACGAGGCAGCCGATCGCCTAGCCGAACGGAGAGTAAAAGCGGTTGGATCGCTCGTGAAAACGTGGCCACAGTGGCCAAACCGCTGAAATAGCGTGGCATTCGCGATGCGGACTTCCTAGCTTCCCGAGGGGCCCGGCAGACGATCTGTCGCTCCCTCCTGGAAACCTCAACAAGCGATACTCCGATGCTCTGGACCGATTGGGAATGCCGGCCACCCGGCGCAAAGCTCCGTGAAGCCGATCCGGAGATCGCGAAAGTCATCGAAGACGAAATTCTGCGGCAGGGCGAAGGGCTCGAGCTCATCGCCAGCGAGAACTTCGTGTCGCC
>JALYSW010000084.1 GCA_030854615.1 Gemmatimonadota bacterium | reverse complement strand
GGCATGAAGCCCGAGGAGATCGATGAGGTCATCCTCGTCGGCGGCTCGACGCGCATTCCGAAGGTGCAGCAGGTCGTCAAGGACTACTTCAAGAAGGAGCCACACAAGGGCGTCAACCCCGATGAGGTCGTCGCGATCGGCGCGGCCATTCAGGGCGCGGTGCTCACCGGCGAGCAGAAGGACGTTCTCCTCCTCGACGTGAACCCGCTCTCACTGGGCATCGAGACATTGGGCGGCGTGACCACGGTGCTCATTCCGCGGAATACGACCATCCCGACCAAGAAGTCCGAGGTATTCTCCACGGCCGAGGACAACCAGACCACGGTAGAGATCCACGTGCTGCAGGGTGAGCGCGAGCTAGCCAGCGGCAACAAGACCATCGGCAAATTCCAGCTCACCGGAATTCCGCCGGCACAGCGCGGCATGCCGCAGGTCGAGGTGACCTTCGACATCGATGCGAACGGCATTCTCCACGTCACCGCGAAGGACAAGGCGACCGGAAAGGAGCAGAAGATCCGGATCGAGGCGTCGAGCGGGCTGTCGGAGAACGACATCCAAAAGATGGTCAAGGATGCCGAGCTGAACGCGGACTCCGATAAGAGCAAGCGCGAGGAAATCGACACGAGGAATCGTCTCGACAGCCTCACGTACGAGGTCGAGAAGAACGCGAAGGAGTGGTCCGAGAAGCTCAGCGCCGAACTGAAGACGAAGCTCGAGACGTCGGTGGAGCGGGCGCGCAAGGCGCTACGGGCCGATGATCTCTCCGAGATCCGAAGCGCTCAGGAGGAACTGAGCAGGGTCTACAGCGAGGCGGGACAGTCGCTGTATGCGCAGGGTGAGCAGGATGCGGGCACGGTCGCGACGGAAGAAGCGGCGACGGCCAGCGCCCACGCGAATCCGAAGGGCTCGGACAACGTGGTCGATGCGGACTACGAGATCGTGGACGAAGAGAAGAAGTAAGCGAGTAGGCACCCGCGCCGCCGGCAACGAAACTGCCGGCGACGCGTGGTGTAGTACGAGTAACCCTCTACACGGTTGGCATTCGCAATGGCATCTCGATTCTCCACGCGACTGACGGTCGGCGTTGTCGCCGTCGTCGCGTTCATCGGTGGGCTGGTTGTCGCCGCAGGCTTCAACCTCACCCCGTTTG
Organism: Gemmatimonadota bacterium; assembly: GCA_030854615.1. GTDB lineage: Bacteria > Gemmatimonadota > Gemmatimonadetes > Gemmatimonadales > Gemmatimonadaceae > FEN-1250. Next base: position 2,259 of record JALYSW010000084.1, on the reverse strand, counting down.
GCTACGCACAACAGGCTGGTGGCAGCGCGAAGCCGCCGCAGGCCGCGATACAACAGGTCACCGACGCGAGCAACGCCTTCGTCGCGATCGCCGAGCACGTGACGCCGGCCGTCGTCTCCATTCAGATGGAGCGTCAGGCGCGCCCCATGAAGTCGCCGCACGGGCAGCAGCAGATTCCGCCCGGCATGGAAGACTTCTTCAAGCAGTTCGACCCCAGGCAGCAACAGCAGCAGCAGCCAATGGAAGGCAGCGGCTCCGGTTTCCTGGTCACGGCTGATGGATACATTCTCACCAACAACCACGTCGTCGCGGATGCGGACAAGCTCACCGTGACGCTGCTCGACAAGCGGGTATTCAAGGCGAAGGTGATCGGCCGCGATCCGACGACGGACGTCGCCGTGATCAAGATCGACGGCACAGGCTTCCCCACGCTGAATCTCGGCAACGATGAGACGTCGCGGGTCGGCGAGTGGGTGCTCGCCGTGGGCAATCCGCTTGGCCTCGACTTCACGGTCACGGCGGGGATCATCAGCGCGAAGGGACGCAGCGGCCAACTCCGCGGTCTCTACGCGAGCCAATACGCGATCGTCGACTACATCCAGACCGACGCGGCGATCAACCCGGGCAACTCGGGTGGACCGCTCGTCAACAGCCACGGTGATGTGATCGGCATCAACAGCGCGATCGCGAGCGGCACGGGCTACTACGCCGGGTACGGTTTCGCGATTCCAATTACGCTCGCGAAGACGGTGATGAACGACTTGATTCAATACGGTAAGGTTCGTCGCGCTATCCTCGGGGTCTCGATCAGCGATCTGCGTCCGGAAGACGCGCAGGCCGCGGGGCTCAAGGAAATCCGTGGCGCGCTGGTGGGCGGCGGAACGCCGGGGCAGGCGAGTCCTGCCGAGCAGGCGGGGATCGAGGCGGGTGACGTGATCGTCGCGATCGACGGCACGCCGGTTGACCGCGTGGCGCAGCTGCAGCGGATCATCCGGGTGCACAAGCCGGGCGAGTCGGTGAATGTCGACGTGATGCGCTACGGCCAGAAGCACTCGTACAAGGTGAAGCTCGCCGAGGCGCCGAACGAGACGCAGCTGGCGAGCGGTGACGACGGCGGCGATGCGTCGGACAGCGCGGCGGCGAAGCCGGCGAGCTACGACAAGCTCGGGATCTCGGTCGAGCCGATGACCACGGACCGTGCAAGCCGCGCGGAGGTGACGGATGCGCAGCGAGGGCTGGTGGTGATGAGCGTGGATGCGCTCGGGCCGTCATACCAGAAGCTGTTCGCGGAGGCGGACGTGATCGTGCGGGTGCTGAACCCGATGCCGCACGCGATCCGGACGGTGGCGGACCTGGACACGTCGATCTCGAAGCTCAAGACGGGCGATGTGGTCAGCCTCCTTGTATACAACACGCAGCAGAAGCAGACCCGCGTGGTGAATCTGCGAATCGGCGGATAACCGACGCTCGATCGAGGCAGGGAGAATTGCCCGGCGTGCGAAAGCGCACCGGGCGATTCTTGCATCCGGGGTGTGCGGTCGTGGCGCAGAGAGGCGGAGCTTTGGCGTGAGGGCGAGGGTGGACTATTCGCCGTCAGTATTGTTTTTTAAGATCGTTCCGCATGAAAAAAGTGTCTGAAACGACACCTGACCTTGCGGACAGGGCTTCCGCTCACCATCTAGTTAGCTCCGACGTATACAAAAAGTTGTGTTTCATGATCCGGCCGACACTTCCCAGCGCTCGTCCTGGAGTTTCGGGCGGATTTTTGTCTGCACCTCCCCGATGGAGATATGCCAATGAGTTTTCCCAGTTCGATCTGGAAGATCACCCTGGCCGCGTGCATGGCGGCCCCGTTCGCGCGAGCGAGCGCGCAAGGCGCCGTCCCGAACGTAGCGATCGTTCGCGGTACGGTTACCGACTCCGCATCTCACGCGCCCGTCGTGGGAGCGCAGATCATTGCGGTTGGAACGACGAGAGGAGCCCTCACGGACACCGCCGGTGCATATACCCTGCGAGTCTCACCGGGCAGCGTCTCGCTTCGCGTCCAGCGCATCGGCTATGCGCCAGCTCAGCGCACGGTCACCGCGACGCTGGACGGCACGGTGACGGCGGACTTCATGCTTCGCGCGGTGTCGACGATTCTCTCTGAGGTCGTGGTGACCGGCTACGGCACACAGAATCGCGCCCAGGTGACGGGCGCCCTGACGACCGTCGCTGGGCAGGACGTGAAAGACCAGCCGGTTGCCGGCATCGACGCCG
>JALYSW010000305.1 GCA_030854615.1 Gemmatimonadota bacterium | reverse complement strand
TCCCATCGCGCACGCAGCGCGCTCCACCCCGCGCGCTCGCGCCGCTCGAGCTCGACATAGAGATGCCCCATCGCGTTCCCTCCGACCATCACGGCCACCTCGGCGCGTGGCTGGAGGAGCCACGGATGCGCGAGCACGCGATGTCCTTCCGCGCGTACGAGCGCCGCGAGGTCGTCGTGCGCCCGCACGCGCGAATGTCCGTGATCGCTCACGATCCAGAGTTGCGTTTCGTCCCAGCGTCCCACGGTCTCGAGCGCGTTTCGGAGCTCGCCCACCGCCATATCGATGTTGGCCAGCGCGCGCCGCGCGAGTGCGGAGTCGTGTCCCTCGGAGTGCGACGCCTTGTCGAGGCCGAGGAGCGCGATGCACGAGAACGCCGGGCGCTTCGCGATGATGTGCTCGATCGATCGGCGCGCGACGTGCGCGTCGAGCGCGATCCAGCCGTCCACATCGCCGCTCCAGTGCGTGAGTGCCGCGCGAGCCAGCGTGCGTACATCGCGACCGATGCGCTCGTCGCGGTTCGTACCGCGACCGAGCATGCTCATCGCGTTGAAGCGCGACGGCGCGAGCTCGAAAATCGTGGGATGCGACGGGTCGAGATCGCCGTCGAGGTGCCGCATCTCGGCGCCGAGATAGCTGCGAGCGTAGGGGTAGCGCGTGCAGCGCGTGTGCGATCGGTCGAACCAGCGGAGCCCGGGAAGACCGCAGGGTCCGGGGAAACGACCGGTGAGAAACGGCGCGTACGCGATCCCGGTGACCGACGGAAACGATGTCGTCACGGGGTAGAGCCCGCCCTCGGCGCGAAGTCGCGCGAGCGCCGGGAGCGATCCGTCGCGCGTGGCGACATCCATCGCGTCGAATCGAGCGCCGTCAGCGACGAGGAGAATCAGCGACATGCGGACGAGTGCGGCTCGAAGTACACTCGCGACGACGGTGAGGGGTGACTACTATTACGACGCGCAGAGGGCCGCGCACTCCGGAGGAAAGTAGCACATGATCGTACGCAACCGCTGATCCATGGCCACGAAAAAGACCGCGCACGGCACGAAGGCGAAGTCGAAAGCGAAGACTGCGGCGAAGCGGAGCAGCACTGCCGTCGTCACCGGCACCGGCAAGCGCGTCAAGCCGGGGATCATCGCGAGCGCCGAGGAACGCGCGCGCGCGGCGCTGCGCGAACGCACCGAGCAGGGGCACATCCTCGCGGGACGGACGCCGCCCTCGCAGCGCGTGCCCCGCGTGCAGACCTCCGGCTCTACCAAGATCAAGGCCAGCAGTCGTCCCTTCGACTATTCGATCCGTGACGATCGTCCGCTCGCGGAGACGGAGGACGAGAAGCTCCTCGCGTCGACGAACTCCCGCGTCGACTTTACGCGCACGGATCCGTGGCGCGTGCTGCGCATCATGTCGGAGCTTATCGAAGGGTTCGATACGCTCGCCGGCGTCGAGAAGGGTGTCTCGATCTTCGGCTCCGCGCGCACCGGTCCGGACGATGCGCAGTACCAGGCCGCGCAGGAGACCGCGCGGCTCCTCGCCGAGGCGGGCTTCGCGATCATCACGGGCGCGGGGCCGGGCATCATGGAGGCGGCGAACAAGGGTGCGCGTGAGGGGAATGGCCGGTCGATCGGCTGCAACATCGAGCTTCCCTTCGAGCAGGGCTCGAATCCGTACGTCGATACGGTGATCGAGTTCCGCTACTTCTTCATCCGCAAGCTGATGTTCGTGAAGTACTCGTCCGCATTCATCATCTTCCCGGGCGGCTTCGGGACGCTCGATGAGGCCTTCGAGGCGCTCACGCTCATCCAGACAGGGAAGATCTACGAGTTTCCGGTCATCCTCTTCGGCCGCCACTATTGGGCCGGGCTTCTGCGCTGGCTGCGCTCGCGCGCGCTCGTGGAGAAGAAGATCTCACCGGGCGACCTCGACCTCATCATCATCACCGACGATCCCGCCGAAGCAGCGAACGCGGTGATCGCGGCACACATCGCGCATCACCAACCACCGAAGCGACGCTCCTCCGATCAAGTCCGTCGCGAACATTTGTGATTATCTCAGCACTAAGGAATCGACGCGATGGCAGCGAAGAAGGGCGGTAAAAAAAGCGCGAAGCCCGCGCGATCCTCCGCCTCCGGACCCAAGGCGCAGCAGAAGCAGGCGGCCGAGGCGCGCGAGCGCGCGGGCGCGGCGCACACGTCGCACGAAAAGAGCCGATTCCTCCGCGGCCAGCGCATCGACCCTCGCCGCATCGATGGCACCGAAACGGTCGTCGATCTCATCGAGGGCACCTTTCTCGCCTACAATGCCGCCCGCCTGCGCGAGGCCGCGCAGCTCTTCACCGATAAAATGCTCCAGCCCGACGTCACCGTCGGGCTCACGCTCACCGGCGCGCTCACCCCCGCCGGACTCGGCATGGCCGCACTGATTCCGCTTATCGAGGCCGGCTTCGTCGACTGGATCATCTCCACCGGTGCGAATCTCTACCACGACACGCACTTCGGTCTCGGTCTCGCGATGCATCGCGGCAATTCCACCGAGTCCGACATCCTGCTGCGCGAGGAAGGCGTCGTTCGCATCTACGACATCTTCTTCGATTACGATGTGCTCCTCTCCACTGATGCCTTTTTTCGCCAGATCATGCGCGCGCCCGAATTCCAGCGTGCGATGTCGAGCGCGGAGTTCCACGCGCTCTGCGGCAAGTACGTGCGCGAGCGCGAAAATGCGCTCGGCATCGGCCAGCGGTCGCTCCTCTCCGCCGCGTACACGGCCGGTGTTCCCATCTACACATCGTCGCCCGGCGACTCGTCCATCGGGATGAACATCGCGGCCCTCGCCCTCGAGGGGAACGAGCTCCTCCTCGACCCGAATCAGGATGTGAACGAGACGGCGTCGATCGTTCTCGCCGCCAAGCGCTCCAACGGGAAGAGCGCCGTCCTGATCCTCGGCGGCGGCAGCCCGAAGAACTTCATGCTGCAGACCGAGCCGCAAATCCAGGAGGTGCTCGGCATCGACGAGAAGGGGCACGACTTCTTCCTGCAGATCACCGACGCACGCCCCGACACAGGCGGCCTCTCCGGCGCGACGCCGGCCGAGGCGGTGAGCTGGGGGAAGATCGATCCCGACAAGCTGCCTGACGCCGTCGTGTGCTACGTCGACTCGACGATCGCGCTCCCGCTGCTCACGTCGTACGCGCTCGCAAAGCGGAAGCCGCGCAAGCTCAAGCGCCTGCTCGATCGTCGCGTCGCGAACATGGCGCGGTTGCGAGCGGAGTTTGAGAAGGCGGGCGGCGAGCCGCTTCCGCTGGAGCAGACCAGCGAGACCCTCGACCGGCATCGATAGCTGCGCAAGGCTGGACTTCGATCCGGCCTCAGCCTACAATGCACGAAGCACCCACGCGCCCGGCTCCCAGATGCCGGGCGCTCACATTTTTACGCTGTGTTGCGGCGCATGATTGAAGAGCTGAAGGAAAAGCTGGAGCAGGAAGTCAACAAGCTCCAATTCGAGTTGAACATCACGCTTCCCAACGAGATCCGTAAAGCGGTCGAGATGGGCGATCTGCGCGAGAACAGCGAATACAAGGCTGCGCTCGAGCGCCAGCAGTTCGTGCAGGCGCGCCTTGGGCAACTGCGCCAGCGACTGAGCAAGCTCTCGCAGATCGACGTCACGCAGATCTCGCACGACAAGGTCGGACTCGGATCGCGCGTCATCGTGAAGGACACCGCGACGGGCTCCGAAGAGAGCTATCAGCTCGTGTTCGGTGACGCGATCGAGTTCGAGGAAGGGCAGGTCACGATGTCATCCGCCATCGGCAAGGCGCTCGTGGGCAAGGCAGTTGGCGAGCTCGTGATGCTCCGCCTTCCGAACGCGACGCGCAAGCTCGAGATCATCGATCTCAAGACGATTCACATCCCCGTGTCCTAAGCCTCGGCGATTCCGAACAGGTGGTCGATCTCGCGCCTGAACGACTGCAGCTCGTCCTCCACATTCCACTTCATGAGCGGCGCGAATAGCTCCGCAACGGCAGGCGCAATCGCGAGCCCGTGATCCCGCGTCTCGAAGGCGACGTGCAGCCTGCGGATGAGGAGATCGCCGAGTGTGAGCGCCATCTCCTGCGAGATGCCCCAGTCGAGCTCCGCAGCGATGTAGGGGAGCCCGGGAATCAGCCGCGCTGCGAGTGAGCGATCGACGCTCGCCATCTGCCAGATCGAGCGCCACCGCGTGCCGTACGCGTGCACGAGATGCTCGGCGATGTCGGGGGCGCCGAGGGTCGCGCGCGCGAGCGCGAGCTCGTCCTCGAGCGAATCGATGTCGCCGCCGGGGAGCCGCAGTTTGTGCGTCGCTGCGCTCCTGTGGCCGACGCGCAACCGTCGCGCGATGGTGTCCATCACATCGGCGGCCATCGCTCGGTAGGTGGTGAGCTTACCCCCCGTGACGGAGAGCAGCCCCGGCACCGTCCACGCAACCGCGTGCTCGCGCGACGCTGCGTCCGGATCCTTGTCGCCGGACGCGACGAGCGGGCGGATCCCGGCCCACGCGGCGACGACATCTGCCGGCATCAGATGCGCGCCGGGGAAGAAGGCATTCGCCGAGCGAAGCAGGTAGGTGACGTCCGCGGTGGTGGCGCGCACGCGCTCGGGACGCCCGTCGTACTCGGTGTCCGTCGTGCCGATGATGCTGAAGGCGCCGGCGGGGAGCACGAACATCACGCGGCCGTCGATCGGCGAGAGGAGCGTGAGTGCGCCGTTGTTGCGGATACGGTCGCGCGGCACGGAGACGTGCACGCCCTTGGTGCCGCGTACGGCGCGTCGCGCCTGCGGCTCGGCCATGCGCACGATCGCGTCGCTCCACGGGCCCGCGGCGTTGACGACGGTTCGCGCCCGAATCTCGAGCTCGACGCCCGAGCGCATATCGATCGCGCGCGCGCCGCAGACGCCGTCGCTCGTCATCAGCAGATCATGCACCGAGACGTGATTGAGCACGATCGCGCCGGCATCACGCGCGCTGAGCACCGTCGCGAGAGTGAGGCGGATGTCGTCCGTCGACGCGTCGTAGTACGAGGCGCCGCCGACCATCCCCATGTGGCGCAGCTCGGGCTCGAGCGCCGTGATCTTCTGCGTCGTCAGCGTGCGGTGGCGGCCGAGATTCCGGCCGAGCGCGAGAGTGTCGTAGAGAAAGAGGCCGGCGCGGAGCTTCCACAGCCTGATGCGCGCCTTCTCGTACACGGGCCACATAAACTGCAGCGGGCGGACGAGATGCGGCGCGATCGTCGCGAGGATGCGCCGTTCCCTTGATGCCTCGAAGACGAGGCCCAGCTGCCCGTGCTCGAGGTAGCGCACGCCGCCGTGGACGAGTCGCGATGAGCGGCTGGAGGTCCCGCTCGCGAAGTCCGACGCCTCGACGAGCGCGACACTGAGCCCACGCATCGCGGCGTCGCGTGCGACACCGGCGCCGGTGATGCCGCCGCCGATCACGAGCACGTCGAAGGAACCTTCGGCGAGCAGTGTCAGCGATTCGGCACGTTGATCCGGCGACGCCTGCCCCGGCGCTTCCGGCCCTCGCTCGATTTGCGGGTTGTCGGGCATCGCCGAACGCTACGGGGACAGCCACGCACGGGTCAACATGTCCGTGAGATTGGCTCATCTCCGTACTCCGATCGGTGTAACTTTCCGTTATGCCAACCTTCGGAAACGGCCGCCGCGTTGCGATCGTCGCGGGACTGCGAACGCCCTTCGAGCGCTCGGGCACACTCTTCAAATCGCTTTCCGCCCAGGACCTTGGCCGCGCCGTAGTCGCGGAGCTCGTCGCACGCACGGGGCTCGATGGCGAGGAGATCGACACGCTGGTCTTCGGGACGGTGGTTCCGAGCGTGCTCGCGCCGAACATTGCGCGCGAGGTGTCACTCCTCCCGATGCTTCCTCGCGGCGTGCAGTCGTTCACGGTCAGCCGTGCGTGCGCCTCGGCGAACCAGGCCATC
>JALYSW010000280.1 GCA_030854615.1 Gemmatimonadota bacterium | reverse complement strand
TCCGTGATGTTCTTGACCACGCCCTTCCGCACCTGGTCCTTCTGGAGCTCCTTCATCAGCTTCTCGCGCTTGCCCGCACGCTCGACCTCGAGGATCACGCGGCGCGACACGACGATGTTCCGGCGGCGCTTGTTGAGCTTGATGATCTTGAACTCGTACTTCTGGCCGAGAAGCTCGTCGATGTTCGGAACGCGACGCAAGGCGATCTGCGAGCCGGGAAGGAATGCGTCGACGCCCATCAGGTCGACGACCACGCCACCCTTGATCTTCTTGACGAGCGTCCCTTCCACCGGCTGATCGGTTTCGTAGGCCTGACGGATCCGCTCCCAGACGCGCATGAAATCGGCTTTCTTCTTCGAAAGAACGACCGAACCTTCTGCGTCTTCGAGATGCTCGAGCAGCACCTCGACCTCGTCACCTGGCTTGAGGTCGGGATGATCCTTGAACTCTTCGAGCGGAACGGCGCCTTCGGACTTGAAGCCGATGTCGAGGATGACCATGTTGTCCCGGATTTCCAGGACCTTTGACTTGACGATCTCTCCTTCATCGATCGACGCGAGCGTGCCCGCGTAGAGCTCGATCATCTCCGCTTCCTGCTCGGGCGTATACTCGTCTTCATCCCACCGGTTGTCGCCGTGGGCGAGAAGGCGCAGCTGTCCCTTCTGCTGGTCGCGCTGTGAGAGCGTCGCTGTTGGGGTGGTCTCTTCTTCTAGGTCAGGCATACGGTTGCGATTCTCCTAAACCGCGGAATCTTTAGGCTCGCCGCGACGAGTCGAAAATGTGGATGGGAAATACCGACGACGAAGGCGCGCAACGCCGAACGCGGTGCGCGAACGTGGCGGGGCTCGAATCTTTGTATTCGAATCGGTAAAGCTATCAGCGACGGGTGTTTATGGCAACAGACCGGCCGTAGCTTCTCAACGGCGCGCCGCGGACCCGTCCGCTCCCCTACCGCCGCGGAATATTTCCGCCAGCGACACGATCCGCTCGACCTGCTCGGCCTGCGTCAGATACGTGGTGTCAATGAGGATCGCGTCCTTTGCCTGGACGGTTTGCGTCGCATCGCGGGCGTCACGATGCACGAGCCGCTCCGTCTCGTCGGCGATCTCGGCATCGGTGGGCGCGCGGCCATGCCGCTGGGTGAGCCGCCGGCGCGCCCGCTCCCACGGATCCGCGATGAGAAAGACCTTGAGCTCCGCATCCGGGAAGACGACGGTCCCGATATCGCGCCCGTCGACCACGACATCGCGCCCCTCCGCCGCCATCCGAACGTGCGAATTCACCCAGTCTCGCACACCGCCCATCTGCGCTACTCGCGAGACGTGCCGAGTGACCTCGGGCGCACGGATGAGCTCCTCCATTTCGCCACTCCGCCACACCGGTGTGAACGAATGCTTTGCAGGGCGCAGCGATATCTGGTCGAGGCCGCCGAGCACGGTCGCCTCGTCGAACTCCTCGTTGGTGCGCGCAATGGCGACGGCCGTTGCGGCGCGGTAGAGCGCACCAGAGTCGACGTGGTGAAAGCCGAGACGCTGTGCCACCCACTGCGCGGTCGACGACTTCCCCGACGCTGCAGGACCATCGATCGCGACGACGAGCGAGCCGCGCGCGGTGCGAACCCGCGGCGATGACGGAGGAGTGGGAGACGTCACTCAGCTCTTCGCCGCGAAGGTTCTCGTGGCGCGCGCGAGATCTTCCCAGAAGCCCGGATACGACACTGCCACACAGTCCCGGTCATCGATCTCGATCTCATTCCCGGGGAGCGCGCCGAGGATACCGAAGGCCATTGCGATGCGATGATCGCCGCGCGTTTCAACGCGCCCGCGCAGCGGCTTCTCGCTCCCCTCCACGATGAGTCCATCGGGGCGTTCCTCGGCCGTCGCGCCGATCGCGCGCAGATTCGAGACCACGGTGGCGATGCGGTCGCTCTCCTTCACACGCAGCTCCTCCGCTCCGGCGATGATCGTCTCGCCCCGCGCGCGCGCGCCGACGCAGGCGAGCAACGGAAGCTCGTCGATCATCGAGGGTACCTGATCTCCTCCGACCGTCAATCCGCGAAGCGAAGAGTGCGAGCCGAGAATGCGTCCGGTGCGCTCACCTCCCTGCTCCGCACCTTCCTCGAGGTGGACGTCAGCGCCCATCGATCGCAGCGCATCAAAAAATCCGGTGCGAGTGGGATTGAGGCAGACGTGCGGCACGACGATGGGCGCCGAGCGCGTGAGCACGGCGAGCGCAATGAAAAAGGCGGCGGACGATGGGTCTGCGGGCACCACGATGTCGAGTGGCGCGAGCTCGCCCACGAGCGAAACGCGGACTCGCGTGCCCGCGGGAACGACATCCACGTCGACGGTCGCGCCAAGCGCGCGCAGCATGCGCTCGGTGTGGTTGCGCGAGCGCGACGGCTCGGTTACTTCCACCTCAACGCCACCAACGACGCCCGCGAGCAGGATCGCGCTCTTGATCTGTGCGCTCGCAGTCTCCGACGTCCACCGGATCGATCGCAGCGCGCCCCCGTGGATGACCATGGGCAATCCGTCGCCCGACTCGAGCTCCACGCGCGCGCCCATCGCGGTCAGCGGCTTCGCAACGCGCCGCATTGGTCGGCGGCTGAGACTCGCATCGCCAATGAAGCGCGTTCGGAAGTCGCGCCCCGCGGCGACTCCCGCCATGAGCCGCGTCGTCGTGCCGCTATTGCCACAGTCCAGATCGACGCTCGGCTCCATCAACGCACGCGCTCCGCGCCCGTCGATCGTGACGTCGTTGCCGAGCGGCGGCACAGCGACGCCGAGCGCGCGGAGGACGCCAGCCGTGCTATGGACGTCCGCCGAAAGGAGGATGTCGCGGATGCGCGACCGGCCGTTGGCGAGTGCGGTGAAGATCAGCGCGCGATGCGAAATCGACTTGTCACCGGGCACGCGGATCTCGAGCGGAGTCTTGCTCACGAGAGAGGCTCCGCGCTGCTGCGCCAGTCGCGCGCGGCGTCCCAGATCTTCCGGAGTGCGCGCTGGTCGTCGTGCGTGAGCGCCTCGCGAAGTCCACTCACGGTGCTCTCGAGCTTCGCCAGTGCGGCATCCAGCACCGCGGGTTGCGCCCGAACGAGCGACGACCACTGCTCGAACGAGCTCGCGGCGAGGCGCGTGGTGTCGCGCGCGCCCGGGCCGACGCTCTCCGGATCGATGTGCTCGGCCGCGAAGGTCGCTGCGAGCGCGATCGACGCGAGCTGCGGCAAGTGGCTGATCCACGCCATCATCGCGTCGTGTGCCTCGGCGGCGCGATACTCGAGCCGCGCGGCGTCCACTCCTGCCCAGAGCCAGGTGAGCCAGCTCTGCTGGATATCCGTGCGGCGCGACTCAATGCTGACGGTGCACGCGTGGAAGAGATCGGCGCGCGAGGCGGCGAACCCGGAATCGTGCGAGCCGGCGAGCGGATGCGCGCCGATCACGCGCGCATACGTGGCATCGTCGAGCTGCAGCGAGGACCGCGACTGCACCCCGCCGCAATGCGTGATGACGGCGTCCGCCGGTGCACCGCGCAGCACCCTGCCTGTCACTTCGGCGATCGCCTGCACCGGGACCGCGATGACGACGAGCGTCGCGTCGGATACGGACTGCTCGAGCGAGACATCCGGGACGTCGATGCCGAGCGCGCGCGCCATCGCACAGTCGTCGACGGACGTACTCCATCCCCGAATGCCCGCGTCATTCGCGGTCAGCGCCTTCGTGAAGGAGCCACCGATGCAGCCGAGCCCGATCACCGTGACGGTCGGCTCCTTCATCGCAGCCGCGGTTCGAGTGCGATCGCTGCATCCGTGTTCTCGTCACGATACTTCACGATGATCGGCGTCTGCAATGCAAGATGCTGCTCGGCGCCCCACCCGGTGGGGATGGGCCGCGTGCCCGGCACCACGACCGCGCCCTCGGGGATCTCGAGCGGCGCGCCATTCTCCGCGCGGTGCACCGTCTCGCGCACGAGATCGTACACCGGAGTCCCTCGCGTGAGGATCACGCCGGTGGCGATTACCGCTCGCCGGCGCACGACGGTGCCTTCGTAGATGCCGCAGTTGCCGCCGATGAAGACATCGTCCTCGATCACCACTGGAGCGGCGTTCGCCGGCTCGAGCACGCCGCCGAGCTGCGCGGCCGCGCTGAGATGCACGCGCTCCCCCACCTGCGCGCACGAGCCGACGAGTGCGTGCGAGTCGACCGTCGTTCCGGTGCCGACGTGCGAGCCGATGTTGATGAGCATCGGCGGCATGCAGATCACGCCGGGCGCGACACAGGCACCGCGACGGATGATCGACCCGCCCGGCACGATGCGGATGTTGTCGGCCACGGTGAACTCGCGATGCACGAAGAGATCACGATCGAGAAAACGGAAGGAGCTCTCACTCACGCGCCCCATCTCCACGAGATCGCTCACACGATAAGCGAGCATGATCCCCACCTTGACCCACGTCACCGCTTCCCACCGGCCATTCGCGGAGCGCACAGCCGAGCGTACGTCGCCACGCTCGAGCGCATCGAGGAGCTCGACCACGGCAGCCCTTGCTTCGTCACGGTCGAAGGCGCCGCCGGCTGCCGATGCCGCAGCGGCGTGCTCGATGCGCGTGCGCACCTCGGCGAGCGATACGGCGGCGTGCGTCATCACGCCTCGATGAAACCGCGCGCGTACATCAATTCCGCATTCAGCACCGATGCGCCGGCCGCGCCCCGGATGGTGTTGTGCCCCATCGCGACGAGTCTGAGGTCGAGCAGCGGGTCCGTGCGCACGCGGCCGACCACGACGGACATGCCGTTCCCCGCGTTGACGTCGCGGCGAGGCTGCGGACGATCGCGCTCCAGCGTCACGATCACGGGATGTTGCGGCGCGCTCGGCAACCCCAGCCCGGCGATCGCGCCCTTCCACGAGCGGAGTGCGTCCATCGCCATCTCGGGAGTCGCACGCGATGCGAGCTTCACCGACATGCACGCGGTGTGTCCGTGCTCCACGGCGACGCGATTCACCTGCGCGCTCACGCGCATGCGCGCGGGGGTAATGGCGTTTTTCTCGAAGGTACCGAGAATCTTGAGCGGCTCCGTCTCTATTTTCTCCTCTTCGCCTCCGCCGATGAACGGGATGACGTTGCCGAGGATGTCGAGCGATGGTACGCCGGGATAGCCGGCGCCGGAGAGTGCCTGCAGGGTGGTGACGAAGAGCTGCTCGATGCCGAACGCCTGTTCCAGCGGCGCGAGCGCGAGGGCGACGACCATCGTCGAACAGTTGGAGTTCGTGACGATCGCACCGGTCCATCCGCGCGCGGCGCGCTGAACAGGGATGAGCCCGAGAT
>JALYSW010000255.1 GCA_030854615.1 Gemmatimonadota bacterium | reverse complement strand
CGTCGGACTTTCCCTTCCAGCTCTTGCCGTCCGTGGGGCAGGGCGCCTTGATGCAGCGGATCCCGTTGTCCGAGGTGAGCTCGAAGTCGGTGCTCGCGATCGGCTGTGCGGATACGGCGCTGTAGAGAAGCACGCGCACGGAGTCGCCCTTGGCGGCAAGGATCGACTGCCCCGCGCCCGCTGGCGCCTGCGCATGCGCGCACGCGAGGGCAGAAAGGGCGCCGAAGACCAGGATCAGACGCGGACGAATGAACGGCACGGTTTGCCTCGCTTGGTGGACTGGCCACTCCAGCGCAGTTTAGGCGTCGAGCGGAGCGCCCGCCAGTGAACGGTTGGCGTTGTCATCGCGCGCCTCATTCGTCGTTCTGTGCAGGAGCACGACTCACCGAAGCGCCGATTCACCTTCGCGACCGGAGCCCGGATGCATCGGCACCACGGAACCACGGGAGCATCGCGATGACAGCTCGATTGTTTCTCCAGGCGGTCGCCGTCACCGCGCTCGCGCTCCCTGCGTCGCTGCCCGCACAGGCCGCAAACCACGGACAGGCTCCCGGCGCCGACACCGCCGCCGCGATTCCCATCAGCCATCACGATCGGGTGTACGCGGCCGAGCAGTTCTCCAACACCGTCTCCGTCACCGATCCCTTCGACAACACCCTCCTCGGCGTCATCCGCCTCGGCGACCCGCAGCCGGGGAATCTGAGCCCGCTCTACCGGGGACAGCTCCTCGTTCACGGGCTCGGCTTCTCCCCCGATCACAAGACGCTCGCCGTCGTGTCGATCGGGAGCAACTCGGTGACGTTCATCGCCACGGCGAACAACGCGGTGCAGCACGTGTCGTACGTACGCCGCTCGCCGCACGAGGTGTTCTATACACCCGACGGTACCGAGATCTGGATCACCGTGCGCGGCGAGGACTACATCCAGGTGCTCGACGCCACATCGTACCAGGAGAAGACGGTCATGAAGGTGGCGCCAGGCCCCGGCATGCAGATCTTCTCGCCGGACGGGAAGTACGCGTATGTCTGCTCGTCGTTCACGCCGCAGACCACCGTCATCAAGGTGGCCGACCACACGATCGCCGCGACGGTGAAGCAGGAGAGCCCCTTCTGTCCGAACATCGCGGCGACGCCGGATGGAAAGCAGGTGTGGTTCACCCTCAAGGACGTCGGCCACGTGCAGGTGTTCGACGCGCACCCGCCCTTCAAGATCCTCAAGACGCTCGACACCGGCCCGCTCACCAATCACGTCAACTTCGCGAGCAACGCCAACGGCACCTTCGCCTACGTCACCGTCGGCGGGCTCAATCAGGTGCAGGTGTTCAAGACGAGCGACTTCTCGAAGGTCGCGACGATATCCACGGGCAAGCTTCCGCACGGCATCTGGCCATCCGGCGACGGCACGATGATGTACGTCGGGCTCGAGAACGGAGATGGGCTGTCCGCGATCAACACGATCTCGAACAAGGTCATCGCCACGATCCCGATCGGGCAGGCGCCGCAGGCTGTGGTCTACGTGCCGAACGCCGTGCCGTCGGGGAGCGGGAAGGGAAATCTTCAGCCGCTCGAGAATGCGGGACACGTGGTGCATCTCTCGCTCGACGCCGTCGCCACCGGAAAGCCCAGGGTCGCCGACGTCGGCCCCACGAGCGTGTCGCTCTTCGATCAGGGGTTCACGCAGATCGTGCAGGCGTCGGTGTCGGGGCTCAAGCCAAAGACGCGGTACGTACTCGCGCTTTCCGCAATGGCGAACGGGCACGGAGACCTGCAGCCGCTCGCAGACTTCACCACGAACCCCGCGGGCGCAGCAGTCGTGAATGCGGTGGGCCCAATCCGCCAGCTCGTGCAGGGAGAGGGGAAGCTGCCGCGACGCTATCTCGTGATCGCCACGGGCACCGGCGATGCGCCCGGTGGGGCTGTGCAGGTGCAGGGGCCGTAAACGAATCGCTACACTATGGACGGCGCTCTCGTGCGAACGTACTTTCTCAGCCTAAGCCGTCGTCGTTCTCCTCTGGCAAGCCCCCACAAATGCTCGATGCTCCAGACCGCCTGGTTGCAGTGCTGGCCGATCGCTATCGACTCGAGCGCGTGCTCGGCTCCGGTGGCATGGCCACCGTCTATCTCGCGCAGGATCTGCGACACGATCGCCCCGTCGCGGTAAAGGTCCTGCGGCAGGAGCTCGCCGCGGTGATCGGCGCCGAGCG
>JALYSW010000147.1 GCA_030854615.1 Gemmatimonadota bacterium | reverse complement strand
GAGACGCCGGCGGCGATCGTGCAGCGCGTGTTCGAGGAGCTGGCGGAGCACACCGGAGAGGCCGTGCAGCGCGACGATCTCGCGGTGGTCATCACGCGCAGCTGACGGCGGCTCGCATGCGGCCGCCTCCGATCAGGAAGAGTCTCGGGCAGCACTTTCTCACGGATCCACGCATTCTTGCGCGGATTGCGGATGCGGTTGCGCTCGGAGCGGACGAGACGGTGGTGGAGATCGGGCCGGGGCGCGGCTCGCTCACCGATGCGCTGCTCGCGCGTGCCGCGCGCGTCGTCGCCATCGAGATCGACCGGAAGCTCGTCGAGCTTCTGCGGGAGAAGTACGCGAATGAGAAGCGCCTCACGATCGTGGAGGGCGATGTGCTCGAGACGAATCTTGGCGCGGTCGCCGGCGGTGCGTACGCGCTCGCGGGGAACGTGCCGTATTACATCACGACACCGATTCTCTTCCAGGCGCTCCGGCAGCCGCGCGCGCTGCGTTCGGTGCTGCTGGTCCAGAAGGAGGTTGCAGCGCGGATGGCTGCGCCGCCGGGCGCGGAGGAGTACGGCGCCCTGAGCGTGAACGTGCAGGCGGTGGCCGATGTCGAGCTGCTATTCAGGATTCCCTCGGGCGCATTCACCCCGCCGCCGCGCGTGGATAGTGCGGTGGTGCGAGTGACCCCGCGCGTGGAACCCGTGGTCGCACCGGGGATCGAGGAGCCCTTTCGGATCTTCGTGCAGGCAGCGTTCGCGCTGCGCCGCAAGCAGATGCGCCGCGTAGTGCGAACCGTGGCGGAACGGAGCGCAATCGATGCCGAGGCGGCGCTCGAGCTGGCGGGAATCGATCCCGATGCACGCCCCGAAACCCTCAGCGCTGCGCAGTTCTACGCGCTGGGGCGGGCGCTGAAGCTATGGGCGTAGCTTTCTGGCAGAGGGTATGGAACGGCATGGGAAGAGTCAAACAATTGAAGAGCGACAACTAACGGACCCAACGGACAACGCTGTCCGACATCGTGGCGCCGTATCCGTTTGTTGTCCTGCATCTCTCCGTTTGTTGTCGCTTCAACAGTTGTTGCCGTTTTCACTCCGCGCATCGTGGGTTGGCCACTCTCGAGTCCTGGCCCGACTACTCCCTATTCGACAACGCGAACGACAATCGCTCGAGCTCCATCGCCATGTTCACAGTGTTGAGCGTGACGTCGGCTGGGACGTGGAGCTGGATCGGCGCGAAGCTCATGATGCCCGAGATTCCCGCCGCGACGACCTGATCGACCACTCGTTGCGCCGCGGCCGCGGGGACAGCGATCACCGCGATGTCCACCGCCTGCTCGCGATTGTCCTCGGCCATTGAGTCCATGGCGCGCACATGCAGCTGATGGAGCTCGCGGCCGATCTTCGCGGGATCGGAATCGTAGAGACCGACCACGTGGAAGCCGCGCTGCTGAAAGCCCTCGTACTGCGCGAGGGCGGCGCCGATCTTCCCGGCGCCAACGATGATCACGCGCCACTCGTGCTCGAGGCCGAGGATCCGACGCATGTTCTGCGTCAACTCGGACACCTGATAGCCGAGCCCGCGCTTGCCGAAAGAACCGAAGAAGGAGAGGTCCTTCCGCACCTGCGCAGAAGTCGTCCCGCCTCGGGCGGCCAACTCATCGCTGGATACGGTCGTCAGCCCCGCGGTCTCGAATTCCTCGAGAAAGCGGAGATAGAGCGACATGCGGCGGACGGTCGAGTCGGCGATTCTCTTCAAGGTCGTGGCGGCTTGTGAATTCATTCACAAGATAGAACGGCGCCCTCAAACAGGCTAGTTGAACGCTGGCTCGCGACCCGCTCCCGCGGTTAACTTGTGTGCACTCATGCCAGTACACGTTTGCTCGGAAATCGGACGGCTGCGCTCGGTGCTCGTCCACCTGCCCGGTCCGGAGCTTCTCGCGGTCACGCCAGACACCCGCGAAGACTTCCTCTACGACGACATCATCGATCTCGAGAATGCGCAGAAGGAGCATCGCCGGCTGGTGGCGATTCTCGAGCGCTTCACGACGGTGCTCTCCGTCCGCGACCTGCTCGCGGAGGTCGTCTCGATCCCTGCCGCGCGCGATCTGCTCGTGCGCGAGACGCTCGACATCGTCCCCTCCGGCCCGCTCGCGCGCGAGATCGAGGTTCGGAGCGCCGAGAAGCTCGTGGAGATGCTGATCGAAGGCGAGGAAGAGGCCCCCGGTCCTCTGGCACGTTCGCTCAACGAGGGCGGCTATCTGCTACCGCCGCTCCCGAATCTCTTCTTCACACGCGACACCGCGATGGTCGTCGGCGATCACGTGATGATCGGGTCGATGCGCTACGCCGTGCGCTGGTCGGAAGAGCTGATCATGAAGCTCCTCTTCCTCCACCATCCGCTGCTGACCAACAAGGGGATTCTCTACGACGGAGCGGCCGAGCGTCGGCACAACTACACGCTCGAGGGCGGGGATGTCCACCCGCTCCGTCACGATACCGTGATCATCGGCTTCAGCGAGCGTTCGAGTCCCGCGGCGATCGATCTCCTCACCGCGCGCCTGTTCGAGGAGACGCCAATCACGAACGTCATCGTCGTCGTGATGCCGAAGGAGAACACGGCGATCCACCTCGACATGATCTTCACGCAGCTCGATCGCGATCTGTGCGCGGTGTATCCGCCGCACTTCATCGGGCCCGAGCGCCTGCCGATTCTCTTTCGCAAGAAGGGGAATGAGCAGATGCAGGAGATGCCGAACGTCTTCGCGGCGCTCGAGCACGTCGGGCTGCCGATGACGCCGGTGTTCTGCGGCGGCACGCGCCGCTCGGTGCAGGAGCGCGAGCAGTGGGCGAGCGGATGCAACTTCGTCGCGATGCGCCCGGGAGTGATCCTCTCGTACTCGCGCAACGAGGCGACGATCGCCGAGATGGGGAAGCAGGGCTTTCGCGTCGTCTCCTCCGTCGACTTTCTCACCGGCGATGAGCGCATCAAGGACGGCGAGCGCGCGATCATCACCTTCGAGGGCTCGGAGCTCGTGCGCGCGGGCGGGGGTCCTCGCTGCATGACGCTTCCGGTGCATCGCGAGGATCCATGGGGGTGACTACATGGGGGTGATGGGTAGCGGCATGACGCCGCAGGGCATCGCCGCCCGCCCGGCCGAGACGCGGCTCACGGAGCTGGCGGTCGGCTTTCTCGCGAACGGCCCGGCGGATGCCAAGGCGCTCATCGAGCACGTCTGCCAGATGCCCGGCGCGCCGGCGGTCGTCGCCGAGGCGATGGCGCTCGCGCTCTTCGCGCAGCGCCCGGAGTTCGTGCGTTCGCACGACGGCCGCTGGTCGCTCGCGCCCGTGCCGTTCGTGGATGCGCCTGTGCCGTGCGCGAACGCGCTGCGCCCCGCGGTGCAGATGATGGCCGTCGGCGAGGAGGCGCCGCGCTACGACGCGATCTTCGAGCGCGACGAGCTCGCGTCGCTCTCCTACGTCGTCGTCGACGTCGAGACGACGGGCACGAGCCCATGGAGCGGCGACCGCATCACCGAGATCGCTGCCATCGTCGTGCGCGATGGCGTAGTGGCCGAGCGGTTCGAGACGCTCGTGAATCCGGAGCGGTCGATTCCGCCGATGATCACGAACCTCACGCAGATCAACTGGGAGATGGTGAAAAACGCGCCACGCTTCCGCGACATCTGCGAGCAGGTCGTGCGCGTGCTGGAGGGACACGTCTTCGTTGCGCACAACGCGGACTTCGACTGGCGCTTCGTGACGGCCGAGGTCGAGCGCGCGACGGGGCAGCGGCTCTTGGGGCGGCGGCTGTGCACCGTGCGTCTGGCGCGGCGCGTGCTGCCGCAGTTGCGGAGCCGCAGGCTCGACAGCGTCGCCAATTACTACGGCGTCGAGATTCTCGCGCGGCATCGTGCCGCGGGTGACGCGGTGGCGACGGCGCACGTGCTGCTTCGGTTGCTGGACGAGGCGCGCGATCGGGAGTGCAAATGCTGGGATGATCTCCAGCGCCTGCTCGGCGAGAGCATGGCTCGCCAGGGTCCGCGTCCGCGCCGTCCTTCGGCGATGCCGCGTCCTGTGGATAAGGACACGACGGCGTGAGCGCGCCGCAGCCGCTCGTCGAGTCGCACGTTGTCGGCTCACTGAAAATCCACGCGCTGCAGGCGGGTGGGCAGAAGCTCGATGGTGGCGCGATGTTCGGCGTCGTGCCCAAGCCGCTCTGGGAGCGCCGCATCCCCGCCGATGAGCGGAACCGCATCCCGCTCGGCATGCGCTGCATTCTCGTGGAGCACGACGACGGGCTCGTGCTCATCGACTGCGGAGCGGGGAACAAGGAGTCCGGCAAGTTTCTCGACATCTATGGCATCGAAAACAAGGGCGCCGACGACCGAACGGCGCTCGAGGATGCACTCGGGATGCTCGGGCACAGTACGGATGACATCCGGATAGTGATCGACTCGCATCTGCACTTCGATCACGGCGGCGGAAACACCTATCGCGATGAGGCGGGCGCAGTCTGGCCGACATTCGCGAAGGCGCGGTACGTGGTGCAGAAGGGGGAGCTCGAGTACGCGACGCATACGAATGAGCGGACGGCGGCGAGCTATCTCCCGGACAACTTCGTGCCGATCATCGAGGCAGGGCTGTTCGACCTGGTCGACGGCGAGAAGGAGATCGTTCCGGGGATCCGGGTGCTGCCGACGCCGGGCCACGTCCCCTTTCACCAGGGGATTCTGATCGAGTCGAAGGGGGAGCGGGCGTTTTTTTTGGGCGACCTCGTGCCGACGGTCGCGCATCTGCCGCTGCCGTGGATCATGGGGTACGACGTGGAGCCGCTGGTGACGCTGGAGACCAAGCGCCGGGTACTGGCGAGGGCATTGAAGGAGGATTGGCTGCTGCTCTTCGAGCACGATGCTACGCATGCGTGGGACAGGCTGGCGCACGATGGGAAGAGTTACGGATTGGCGCCGTCGAGGGGCGTGATCCCCGGGAGTTGACTTCTCCGCTCATCCCCGTAAATTGTTCAGTGACAATCAAGTAAGTAGAGCGGAGCACATTCGCTCTCACCCTTCGGCCCTCGCGCCCCAAGCGCCTGGTGTGCTGTTGGAGTCTCAGTGTTCGATGGGCGCCCGCTTGCGGGTGCTCTTCGCGCGTCGCGGACTCCGGAGTGGTGTCCGCGATTTTTTTTGTCCTTGTCGGAGATATCGCCCATTCAGGATAGCACCAAGCGCGTCCGCGTGAACCGCCAGATTCGCATTAGTCCGCTTCGCGTCATTGCGCCGGACGGCAGCCAGCTCGGCATCCTCGAGTTGGACACCGCCCTGGCTCAGGCAGAGGCACAAGGGTTGGACCTGGTGGAAGTCGCCCCGCTCGCTCGGCCGCCGGTCGTCCGAATCATGGACTACGGCAAGTTCAAGTTCGAGCAGGCGAAGATGGCGCGGGTCGCGAAGAAGAAGCAGCACGTCATTCACCTGAAAGAGGTGAAGTACCGCCCGGGAATCGACGATCACGACTTTGCCACGAAGACGCGGCACGCTCGGCGATTCCTGGAAGAAGGGAACAAGGTGAAGGTCACGATGATGTTCCGCGGCCGTCAGGTCGCGCATCCGGAGCTGGGCAAGGACGTGCTCGACCGGGTGTCAGCGGATCTGTCCGACATCGGCAAGATCGAAGCGGACGCGAAGCTGGAAGGGAAGAACATGACAATGATTCTGGCGCCGAAGTAGGCTGCCTTACCGAAAGGGATTTCAATGCCGAAGATGAAGACGCACAAGGGCGCTGCGAAGCGCTTCAAACTGACAGCGAGTGGCAAGGTCAAGCGGTTCAAGGCCTTCAAGAGCCACATCCTGACCAAGAAATCGCCCAAGCGGAAGCGCAACCTTCGACGCGCCGGTCTGATTGCGACCAAGGGCGATGAGAAGCGCATGAAGCGTCTGCTACAAGCGTAAGGAGATTACTATGCCACGCGTAAAGAGCAACGTCGTACGACTGAAGCGTAAGAAGCAGATCATGAAGGCGGCGCGCGGTGCGTTCGGCGCCCGCTCGAAGCTTTGGAAGGCTGCGAAGGAAAACGTCGAGCGCGGTTGGGTCTACGCGTATCGCGATCGCAAGAACAAGAAGCGCGAGTTCCGAAAGCTCTGGATCATTCGCATCAACGCCGCCGCTCATCAGCACGACATGAGCTACAGCGTCTTCATGCACGGGCTCAAAAAGGCCGGCGTCGAAGTCGATCGGAAGATCCTCGCCGATCTCGCGGTTCGCGATCCGAGCGCGTTCACGATGCTCGCAGAAAAGGCGCGCGCCGCTCTCACCGCCGCCTGACGCGACCGCAACTCGCATCCGGTACGAATCAGCGGCGGCAGCGCGACGTGGTCGCCGCTGCCGCCGTTATGTTTTCACTCTTCGCACGGCTCTGACGCGATGTCCACCTCACTGGCGGCGCTGCTCGAACAGCTCGACGCCTTCCGCGACGCGACGCTCACGCAGCTCTCCACCGCCGAGTCGCTCGACGCGCTGGAAGCCGTGCGCGCATCGTCGGTGGGCCGTACGCGCGGCGCGCTGAACGACTTCAAGACGAAGCTCCCGACGCTCGCGGCCCCCGACAAGCCGACCTTCGGCGCGCGCTTCAATGCCGTGAAGGTGGAGCTCGAAGCGGCGATCGAAGCGCGCGGCGCAGCGCTCTCCGCATCGGCGCCCGCCGCCGTCGCACTCGATCTCTCGATGCCCGCGCGCCGTGAATGGCGCGGCGCCAAGCACCCCGTCACGCTCGTGCTCGAGGAGATCGAATCGATCTTCCGCGACCTCGGCTTCACCATCGCGACGGGGCCCGAGGCCGAGCACGAGTGGTACAACTTCGGCGCGCTGAACTTTCCGCCGGATCATCCGGCGATGGACATGCACGACACGCTCTATCTCGCCCAGGGCGGTCTACTGCGCACGCACACCTCGCCCGTGCAGATCCGCACGCTCCAGTCGTATTCGCCGCCGATCCGCATCATCGCGCCGGGGAACGTCTTCCGCCGCGACTTCTTCGACGCGTCGCACGCGCCGATGTTCGCGCAGATCGAAGGGATGGCGGTGGATGAGGGAATCTCCCTCGTCGATCTGAAGGCGACGCTCGCCAACTTCGCGAACCGCTTCTTCGGCGAAACGAAGACGCGCTTCCGGCCGAGCTTCTTCCCGTTCACGGAGCCGAGCGCGGAGATGGATGTCGCCTGCCAGCTCTGCAAGGGCGCGGGATGTGCGACGTGCAAGCAAACGGGGTGGGTCGAGATTCTTGGTTGCGGCATGATGCATCCCGCGGTGCTCGAGTCGGCCGGCGTCGACTCGCAGCGCTATTCGGGATGGGCCTTCGGCATGGGACCCGCGCGCATGGCGCTGCAGCGCTTCGGCATTCCGGACATACGCATCCAGTACGACTCCGATATCGCCTTCCTCGAACAGTTCGCGCAATGAACGCCTCGTACGAATGGCTGCGCGCGCTCGTTCCGTTCGAGTTCACACCCGAGCAGCTTCGCGATCTGATCACCGCGCGCTGCTGTCCGGTCGATGAGCTCGTACGCCTGCGCGCCGATCTCGCGAGCGTCGTCGTTGGTGAGGTCGTCGAAGCGGCGCCCCACCCCGACTCGGATCATCTCTGGGTGACGAAGGTCGATGCGGGAACGGGCGAGCTCCTCGACGTCGTGTGCGGTGCGCCCAACGTGAAAGTCGGCGCGAAGTATCCGTTCGCCGCGGCGGGCACAACGCTGCCCGGCGGCCTCAAGCTCGAGAAGCGCAAGATCCGCGGCGCCACCTCGAACGGTATGCTCTGCTCTGCCCGCGAGCTCGCGCTCGGCGAGGAGCACGACGGGATCATGGAGCTCGACACGACGCTCCCGCCCGGCTCACCCTTTCTCGACGCCGTGGCTGCAGGTGACACGCGCATCGTCATCGACGTCACGCCGAATCGTCCGGACCTCCTCTCGCACTTCGGCATCGCGCGAGAGATCGCCGCAGCGTCGGGCGGACACGCGAGTCTCCCGCCGCTGGATGGCGCGACGGCGGCTGTTCCCGCGCTCGCGCGAGGCGAGCGCGAGGCGAAGATAGGCAGCGTGCGGATTCGCCTCGAAGATCCCGAGGGATGCCCGCGCTACGCCGGCGTGCTCATTCGGGGTGTGAAGGTCGGACCGAGCCCGGCATGGCTTGTCGCGCGGCTCACGGCTGTGGGCAGCCGCTCGATCAACAACGTCGTCGACGCGACGAATTTCATATTGCATGAGATCGGGCAGCCGATGCACGCCTTCGACGCATCGCTCCTCGCCGGGTCCGCGATCGTGATCCGTCGCGCGCGCGCGGGCGAGACGATCCGCACGCTCGATGGTGTGGACCGGAAGCTCGATCCGTCGATGACCGTGATCGCGGACGCCGAGCGCGCGCAGGCGGTGGCGGGGGTGATGGGCGGGAGCACGAGTGAGGTGAGCGAGGCGACCACCGACATCTTCCTCGAGGTCGCGTACTTCGATCCCTCGAGTGTGCGCCGCACGCGTCGCACGCTGCAGCTGTCGACGGATGCGAGCTACCGGTACGAGCGCGGCATCGACATCGAGATCGCGCCGTCGGCGCTCGCGCGCGCCGCGCAGCTGCTCATCGCTGTCGCGGGCGGAACGATCGCCGGCGCGCCGATCGATCTGTATCCCGTGCCGCGCCACCCGCTCTCGATTCCGATCGACAGCGCGCGCGTCGCCAGGCTTCTCGGTGATCCGGTCGCCGAGCCGGAGATCGCGGCGCTGTTGGCGCCGGTTGGATTTACGGTGGGGAAGTTCGAAAATGCGCGCGCATCGGTGACGGTGCCGTCGTGGCGCCCCGACGTGACGCAGTCGGTCGATCTCGTCGAGGAGATCGCGCGGCTGCGCGGCTACGACTCTTTCTCGACCGAGCTGCGTCCGTTCCGCCGCGGCACCGTCCCCGATTCGCCGCTCGCCGTGCTCATGCGCCGCGTGCGCGAGGCGTGCGTCTCCGCAGGGCTGCTCGAGGCGCTTTCGATGCCCTTCGTTCGCGGAGGCGACGACGCCCACGTACGCCTCGCCAACCCGATGGCGGAGGACGAAGGCTATCTCCGCCGCGATCTCCTGGAGACGCTGGCGAAGCGCGTGGAGCACAATCTCGCACAGCGGCATCGCGACGTGCGACTGTTCGAGATCGGAAGCGCCTTCGCTCCCACGGCCGAGGGACTTCCCCGCGAGGAGATGCGCGTCGCGGCGATCATCATGGGACACCGGCATCCGCCGCACTGGTCGGACGAGAATGCGCCCGATGTCGACGAATGGGATGCGAAGGGGCTCGCTGAGCTCATCGCCGCTGCGGTTGGCGGTGCGGGGCAGATCGAGCTGCGAGCTGCGCCTCACGCCGACGCGCTCTGGGAGATTGAGATCTTCGGCGAGGCACGCGGCGCCGTACGCAGGCTCGCGCTCGATGCGCCCGTGTGGGCGCCCGTGGCCTTCGGCGTCGAGATCACGCTCGTCCACGTGTCATCGACACCCGTCGCGCCGCCGGGGCAGGCGAAGCTGCAGCCGGCCGCGAATGGCGCGCCGGTCTCACCGTTTCGCTTCACACCCTTTCCGTCGACACCTTCGACCTTCGTCGACATCGCGCTGCTCGTGCCCAACGATCTTGCGGTGTCTCGAGTCGAATCCGTCATCCGCGAGGCGAGCGGCGAGCTGCTGGAGTCGTTGAGCCTGCTCAGCGAATATCGTGGTGCGGGGATCGCCGAGGGCTTCCGCAGCGTCGCGTGGCGATTGACCTTCCGTCATCACGACCGCACTCTACGTGACAAGGAAGTCGCCGGGCGCCGCGACAAGGTGCTGAAAACCCTGGAGGGAGAGCTAGGTGTCAGACAGCGAACGACCTGACCTGGTCGCATTCCAGGAGCTCGAGCACTTGATCCAGGCTTTGGCCGACGAGATGGCCGGGTGGCGCCGTCGCGCGCAGGAGGCCGAGGCGAAGGTGAAGGCGACGCCGGCTCCCGGTGGCAAGGCAAGCGCCGCGGCGCTCGAGAAGGAAAACCGTGACCTGCGCGAGCGCCTCGAGGCGGCACGGCTGCGCACGAAGCAGTTGCTCGAGAAGCTGCGCTTTCTTCGTCAGCAGCAGGAAGCGGAGGCGCACCGATGAGCCGTAAATCCTCGGTCAAAGTGACGATCGTCGGAGAGGAGTACACGATCCGGAGCGACGAGCCGGCCGAGCACACGCGGGCGGTCGCGAAACACGTCGATGAGGTGATTCGTGGCGTGATGAATGCCGGCGCGACGGTCGAATCCCACAAGGCGGCTATCCTGGCCGCGCTTCAGATCACGGACGAGCTGTTCAAGGCCCGCGACGGCCGGGAGGAGCTGGGCGACCGCATGCACGCGATCTCGAGCGAGATCCGCCGCCTCCTCCCCCCGGGCAAACGGGGCGGCTGAAGAGCTGCACTTTCCGTTTTTGTCCGTTTCATCAGTTGGTTGTCCGTATTTCCAGCTGTTAGTCGTTGCGGTGCGTCAAGAAGGTGAATGGCGCAGTAGACAATCGGTTAACAACTGATGAAACGGACAAGAAACGGAGACTTCAAATGCACTAAATCTGTGCTTTTGATCCCTGGAATCGCTTTTATTCTCCTTAAGGCTTGCATTCGTGCGCGAACACCCTGCCTGCTCCCATCCCCAACCGTTGGGTCTGGCCTTTTTCGCGTCGCTCACCTAATTTCTTGGGAGCGGCACCGCGACGCGTAGAGTCAAGCTATCGTTGCGGTTAGCCTCGTTCGGCTCACGCTGTTTGACCACGTTCTTCGCCGTTGATCTGGCTGGGCAGTGGCCTTCGCGCTGACTTTGCGCGCGTGGCGGTGTTTTCCCGGAGTTCGCGACGTCACCGTCGTGTGGAGCTATAGATACATATGAACCAAATCGCCATCTATGCCGCGCTGGCTTTAGGAATCATCGTTGCCGGCGCGGTGTTCTTTTTTGTGGGACGGTCATCCGGCCAGAGCGCCGAGCACGCGACGCAAGTTGCCGCGAAGGCGACCGCGGAAGAGACGGCAAGGAAGATCATCGACGACGCCGCGCGAGAGGCCGAAGCGCTACGGAAGGCGGCCGTCGTCAGTGGCAAGGAAGAGACGATCAAGCTCCGCGAGGTCTGGGAAGCCGAGGCGCAGAAGCGTCGCGATGAGATCGAGCGTGGCGAGCGTCGTGTCCAGGAACGCGACACCAATCTCGACCGGAAGATCGACGTCCTCGATCAGCGCGAGAAGGAAGTGGGGCGCCGCGTGAGCGATATCACGCGCCGTGAGGGCTCGGTCGTCGATCGCGAAGGAGAGATCGACAAGCTCACCGCCGAGGCGCGACGGAGGCTCGAGCAGCTCGCGGGGATGTCGGCGCAGGACGCCAAGGCGGAGATGATCAGCCGGCTGGCCGAGGAGGCGCATGCGGACGCGGCGAACCAGCTGCGCGAGATCCGCGAGAGCGCGCGCCGGAATGCGGATCGCGAGGCGAAGAAGATCGTCGCGCTGGCGGTGCAGCGGATCGCGTCCGAGCACACGTCGGAGATCAGCGTGTCGTCGGTCTCACTCCCCAATGACGAGATGAAGGGACGCATCATCGGGCGCGAGGGGCGGAACATCCGCGCTTTCGAGCTCGCGACGGGCGTCGACGTCATCATCGACGACACGCCGGACACCGTGGTCGTTTCGTGCTTCGATCCCGTGCGGCGCGAGGTCGCGCGCGTGGCGCTCACCAAGCTCGTCGCCGACGGCCGCATTCATCCGGGGCGCATCGAGGAAGTCGTCGAGAAAGCGAAGAAGGAGGTCGACGCCGCGATTCAGGAGATGGGCGAGCAGGCGGCGTACGAGGTCGGCGCGCACGGGCTCAACGTCGAGCTGATCAAGCTGATCGGGCGCATGCAGTACCGCACGAGCTACGGGCAGAACATTCTTCAGCACTCGAAGGAGGTCGCGCATCTCGCCGGCATCATGGCGGCGGAGCTGGGCCTCGACGTGACGATGGCGAAGCGCGGCGCGCTCCTCCACGACATCGGGAAGGTGCTCACGCACGAGCACGAGGGCACGCACGTCCAGCTCGGCGTCGAGGTCGCGACCAGATATGGCGAGCATCCGCTCATCATCAACTGCATCGCGGCGCACCACGACGACGTGCCGCATGAGAGCGAGGTGTCGGTGCTGGTGCAGGCCGCGGATGCGATCTCGGGCTCGCGTCCGGGCGCTCGACGCGAAGCATTCGAGACGTACGTGAAGCGGCTGGAAGGGCTCGAGCGCATCGCGGCGAGCTACACCGGCGTCGACAAGGTATTCGCCATTCAGGCGGGGAGAGAGATCAGGGTGATCGTGAATCCGGACGATGTGGACGACTTCCGCATGGCGGCCCTCTCCGAGGAGATCGCGCGCCGCATCGAGACCGAGCTGCAATACCCGGGGCAGATCAAGATCGTAGTCATTCGTGAGCAGCGGGCGGTGGACTTTGCCCGCTGAGCTGATCGACGGCAACGCGATCGCGAAGAGCATTCGCGAAGAGGTGACGGCCGACGTGAAGAAGCTGCTCGCACGCGGGATCAAGCCCGGGCTCGCAGTGATCCTCGTCGGCGAGGACCCCGCGAGCGAGGTCTACGTCCGCAACAAGGGACGTTTCTCCGAAGAAGCGGGAATGCACAGCGTCACGATCAACATGCCCGCCACGACGACACAGGAAGAGCTGATCGCGCAGGTGAAGCGCCTCAACGAAGACAAGGCAATTCACGGTATCCTCGTGCAGATGCCGCTGCCGAAGCACCTCGATCCCGATGTCGTCATCCGCACCATCGTCCCCGAGAAGGACGTCGACGGATTCCATCCGGTGAACGTGGGCAAGAATCTGATCGGCGACCGCGACGGCTTCGTGCCGTGCACGCCAGCCGGCGTGCAGGAGATGCTTGCGCGCTCCGGCACCGTCACGAAAGGGAAGGAGTGCGTGATCATCGGCCGCAGCAACATCGTGGGGAAACCGATGATGGCGCTGATGGTGCAGAGCACGCCCGACGCGAACGCGACGGTAACGGTGTGCCACAGCGCCACGCGGAATCTCAAGGAGCACACGCTGCGCGCAGACATCCTGATCGTCGCTGCGGGGAAGGCGAGGATGGTGACCGGCGACATGGTGAAGGATGGCGCAGTGGTGATCGACGTCGGCATCAATCGCATCGAGGATCCGTCGACGAAGAGCGGTTTCCGCCTCGTCGGCGACGTGGATTTCGAGAGCGCGCGCGAGCGTGCGTCGAAGATCTCACCCGTCCCGGGCGGTGTCGGTCCCATGACGATCGCGATGTTGCTCAAGAACACCGTGCGCGCCGCCGAGCAGAGCGCCGCGAAATGAAGCGTGGGTCGCGTCGGCCGGTTGCGCAGGCGGAGGTGCTCGAGCCACAACTCTTCCCGGTGAGCGAGCCTCCGCGGGGCTACCAGCAGCGAGCCGTTGCCGTCGCGGCCGTCGCCGTGTCGCTCCCCGCGATTCCGGGAACCTCGCCGGAGAGCGCGGTGACGATCGAGATGCTCACCCAGCAGGCGAAGATGGTGGTCGAGGGGGCATTCCCTCGTCTTTGGATCCGCGGCGAGATTTGCAACTTCAAGTCGCACGGCAACGGTCACTGGTACTTCTCCCTTCGCGGCGCCGCCGCGCAGATCAAGTGCGTGCTCTGGGCGCGCGATCAGCGCGGCATCCCGGCGATGCCGGAAGACGGCATGCAAGTGGTCGCCCTCGCGCAGCTCACCGTCTATCCCGCGCGCGGCGATCTCCAGTGCACCATCACCGCGCTCGATGCGGTGGGCGATGGGCTCTGGCGCAAAGCGCTCGACCAGGCGACGGAGCGACTCCGCGCGGACGGGCTCCTCGAGCCGTCGCGCAAGCGCGCGCTCCCGCGTCTTCCCCGGCGCGTGGCGGTCATCACGAGCCCGGACGGCGCCGCGCTCCGCGACATCATCGCCGTGATGCGCCGCCGCTGCCCCACCGTCGAGATCGTGCTCGTACCGGCGAAGGTGCAGGGCGACGGCGCTCCTGCGGATCTCGCCCGCGCCATCGAGTGCGTGGTGCGCTGGGGCGACGTCGACACGGTGATCATCGGCCGCGGTGGCGGCGGACGCGAAGACCTGTGGGCCTTCAACTCCGAGATCGTTGCACGCGCCCTCGCGGCATGCACGATCCCCACGATCTCCGCCGTCGGCCACGAAGTCGACATCACGCTCTGCGATCTCGTTGCCGACCATCGAGCCGCCACGCCGTCGGCGGCCGCCGAAGCTGCCGTTCCGGTGCTCGCCGACGCGCGCGCCGAAGCGGCAGGGATGCTGATTGCACTGCGCGAGCC
>JALYSW010000212.1 GCA_030854615.1 Gemmatimonadota bacterium | reverse complement strand
GGATCAGCGGGCTCGATGGCGATCAGTCGACGTGCTTCGCGATTGATGGCCTTGCGCAGTGCACGCTCTTCTTCGATTTCGACAAGCCGATCCAGCAGGCGTCGCAGGATGTGCGCGACGCGATCTCTACGAAGCGCGAGGATCTGCCGCCCGAGATGAAGGAGCCGATCCTCACGCGCTTCGATCCGTCGGAGGCGCCGGTGTTCACGCTGGTGCTCACGTCGCCGACGACGCCAGCGCCGGTGCTCACGCGCATCGCGGATCCCGGGCTCGCGAGCGATCTGCGCTCGATCGCTGGCGTCGCGCAGGTGAACGTCGTCGGCGAGGTGAAGCGCAACATGGTGGTGGAGCTGCGCCCGTCCGATCTGCAGTCGTCGGGCGTGAGCGTCGCGCAGGTCGTCGCCGCGCTGCAGGCGCAGAATCTCGCGTCGCCAGTCGGATGGCTCAACGGAAAGCTCGACGAGAAGCTGATCCGGCTGAGTGGACGCCTGCAGAACGCGGCGGACTTCGGGAATCTCGTCGTCGCCAATCGAGGCGGGCAGCTCATCCGACTCAATCAGATTGCGAACGTCTACGACGGAACCGAGGAGCCGCGCTCGATGGCGCTCTTCAACGGCAAGCAGGCCGTCGGCATCGAGATTCTGAAGTCGAAGGGGTACAGCACGACGCAGGTCGCATCCGCGGTGCAGGCAAAGGTGGACGAGCTGCAGAAGACGCTGCCCCCCGATGTGAAGTTCGCCGAGGTGCAGAATGCGGGGGAGCGGGTGAGTCATGCGGTGCGAAACGTCGAGGAGGCGCTGGTGGAGGGCGCACTGCTGACGGTACTCGTGGTATTCCTGTTTTTGAATTCGTGGCGGTCGACGGTGATCACCGGGCTCGCGCTGCCGGTGTCCGTCATTGCGTCGTTCGTCGCGGTGTGGGCGTTCGGATTCACGCTCAACACGATGTCGCTGCTCGGCCTCTCGCTCGCGATCGGCATTCTGATCGACGACGCGATCGTCGTGCGAGAAAATATCGTACGACACATCCAGCTCGGCGAAGACCACGTCACGGCGTCGCACACCGGCACGGATGAGATCGGGCTCGCGGTCACGGCGACGACCTTTTCGATCGTCGCGGTCTTTTTGCCAGTCGCCTTCATGTACGGGCAGGCGGGGCAGTGGTTCAAGCCCTTCGCGCTCACGATTGCGTGCTCGGTGCTCGTCTCGCTCTTCGTGTCGTTCTCGCTCGATCCGATGCTCTCGGCGTATTGGCCCGACCCGCAGGTCGAGCGTGGCGGCGAGGTACGGCGCGGCGCCATCGGTCGCGTGCTCGCGCGCTTCAACCTGTGGTTCGACAAGCAGGCGGACAACTACAAGCTCATCATCGCGTGGGCGCTCGATCACCGGCTCGCGGTTTCGCTGCTCGCGCTGGGATCGTTCGTGCTGGCGGGCGTGTTGCAGGGGACGATCGGCGGTGCGGGCTTCGTGCCGGTGAGCGATCGCAGCGAGATCAGCCTCATCATCGAGGCGCCGGGCGGGAGCAACCTCGAGTACACGCGGCTGCGCACGGAGGCTGTTGCGGAGCTGGCGCGCAAGCACAAGGAAGTAGAGTACACCTATGCGTCGATCGGCGGCGCGATTCCGTTTCGCGCGCCGGGAGTGGATCAGGCGCTGGTGTATGTGCGTCTGACGCCGAAGGCGAAGCGCCACATCAGCCAGGATGCGCTCGGCGCGGAGTTCCGGCGCGAGTTTTCGCACGTCGCGGGCGTGACGGTGTCGGTGTTCACGAGCGGCTTCGGGGGGGCGCGGAAGTCCGTGCAGGTCGAGATGCGCGGGCCTGACCCAGTGGTACTCACGCGGCTGGCGGAGCAGGCGATCGTCTCGGTGGCGAAGGTGCCGGGCGCGGTGGATGTCGGACTGTCGACGCGCGGCGAGAAGCCCGAGCTCGACGTCCGGCTCAACCGCCCGCTCGCTGGCTCGCTCGGCATTACGGTCGGCGCCGTTGCGCAATCGCTGCGCCCCGCGTTCGCGGGGCTCAAGGCGGGCGACTGGACGGACCCCAGCGGCGAGACGCGCGATGTCACCGTGCGGCTCACGAAGGAGGCGCGCGAGAATCTTTCGGATTTGCAGGGGCTGCCACTCGTCGTGATGGACGCGCAGGGTCGCCCGACGACGCTGCCACTCGGGCAGATCGCGAGCATCGAGGAGACCGTCGGCCCGGCGCAGATCAACCATCTGGATCGCGAGCCTGTCGTTGCTGTGGAGGCGAACGTGCAGGGGCGCCCGCTCAGCGAAGTGACGAACGCCATCAAGAAGCAGCTGTCGACGCTGAAGCTGCCGCCGGGCTACCGGATCACGCAGGGCGGCGAGACGAAGGATCAGAACGAGATCTTCACCAAGATCTTCACCGCGCTCGGCATCGCTATCCTCCTGATGTATCTGATTCTCGTGATGCAGTTCGGATCGTTTCTCGATCCGCTCGCGATTCTCATCTCGCTGCCGCTGTCGCTCATCGGCGTGGTACTCGCGCTGCTCGTGACCGGCGACGATCTCAACATCATGAGTCTCATCGGCGTGATGCTGCTGATGGGGATCGTGGCGAAGAACGCGATCCTGCTCATCGACTTCGCGAAGTGGGCGCGCGAGAAGGGGATGTCGCGGCGCGACGCGCTCATCGAGGCGGGGCGCATCCGCCTCCGTCCGATCATCATGACGACGCTCGCGCTGATCGCCGGCATGCTCCCGGTGGCGATCGGGCACGGCGAGGGCGCGGACTTCCGCGCGCCGCTCGGCCGCGCGGTGATCGGCGGCGTGATCACATCGACGCTGCTCACGCTCATCGTCATTCCGACGATCTACGAGATCCTCGACGAGTTCAAGGAATGGCTCGGGGTGAAGTTCGGGCGGAAGACGGCTGCGGCGGGCGCGCACGCGCCGGAGCTCTCGGCGGGCGACTAACGGCGCGCCGTACGTTAGATAGCACAAAGGTGTCCGTCGTCGTACAGCGCCCGTCGTGTCTGTGACAGCCATCGTCGCGAGCGTCGGCACGACGAACGGTTACGCGAGGGTCGTGCAGAACGCGCCGCCGCCGCCACCGTCGTTCGTTCCGCCTCCGTCTCCCGTGCACGATTAAAGGGGACGTTCGTTATCCCTCGGGGGCGAGCATTCGTGAGCGGCGCGTTCGCTACTCGTCCCTGTGCCCCATCGTGATCAGCGCCACCGCCCCTACGATGATCGCCGCGGCGACGATCGTGCGCGCGTTGAGCGGCTCGTGTGCGAACACCCAGCCGAGAAACACCGCGACGACTGGGTTCACGAACGCGTATGTCGACACGAGCGTCGGCGCGACAGTACGTAGCAGCCACACGTACGCCGTGTACGCGATGATCGAGCCGAACGTGATCAGGTAGAGCAGCGCCAGCCACGACTTCGCGCTCGTCGCCGCAAGCGAGAAGTGGCTCGCCTCGCCGGTGACCAGCCCAGCGGTGATCAGCACCACCCCCGCGACGAGCATCTCCATCCCCGTGCCGATGAACTTCGACTCGAACTTCGGCGCGTGCTTCGAATAGATGGAGCCGATGGCCCACGACAGCGCAGCGAGCAACAGGATTCCTTCGGCGATCAGGCTTCCGTGCTGCCTATCGCCGGTCGGATTCACCAACACGTACAACCCTCCGAGCCCGATCGTTACGCCCGCGATCACCATCCAGTTCGGTCGCTTGCCGCCGCGCATCCCCCACTGAATGACCACGATCCACAGCGGCTCGATCGCCACCAGCAGCGCAGCAATGCCGCTCGGTACCTTCTGCTCGGCCCACACCACCACGCCCGTGCCAAGCACGGGCATCAACAAGCCGACGATCGCCGCAGTTCGCCATTGTATCGCCCTGGGCCTGGGCGCGCCGCGCGCGCGCAGCCACACGTACATGATCGTGCCGGCCACGAGGAA
The DNA here is from genome assembly GCA_030854615.1 of Gemmatimonadota bacterium. Classification (GTDB taxonomy): domain Bacteria; phylum Gemmatimonadota; class Gemmatimonadetes; order Gemmatimonadales; family Gemmatimonadaceae; genus FEN-1250. The sequence continues at coordinate 1,836 of JALYSW010000212.1, read as the reverse complement.
TCGAGTGCCCACCATCAGAAATGGGGGCAGCGTCTCGATCGCGAAGAGAATCGCGAGATATGTGGAGCCCCAAATGATGTAGACGGCGGCGAAGGCGATGACGATCTGCGTTCGCAGCGATTTGGCAGGAGTTCGGTCGGGCACGCGACAAAGGTAAACAATCCTGCTTCGCCCAACTATTCGAACGTGCGGTTGCTGGCAGAGCGCGCCCGGTGCATCTTCGCCGCTTCACCCAAGCGGAGAATGCGCGTGCATCTGCCCCGTCGTCTGATCTGTGTCTCTCTGATGCTCGCCGTCGCGATGCATCTCTCCGCCCAAGCGAGCACGCGGCCGAATCCGAAGCTTGCGGCGCTCAAGACCGAGGCGATGAAGGACATCGACTCGCGCGCGCAGTTCACGCAGCAGTTCGTCGATCAGCTGTTCAGCTTCGGCGAGCTCGGATTCCAGGAATTCGAAACCTCGAAGTACATCGTCGGCGTGCTCAAGGCGAATGGATTCACGGTGCGCGAGGGCGTCGCGGGGATTCCCACTGCGTGGGTCGCGACGTGGGGCTCCGGCAAGCCCGTAATCGCGCTTGGCTCAGATCTCGATGGCATTCCGCAGGCGTCGCAGATCCCCGGCGTCGCGTGCCACCTCCCGCTCGTTCCCGGCGGGCCGGGACACGGTGAGGGGCACAACTCAGGGCAGGCGGTGAACATCACCGCGGCATTGGCGATCAAGAAAATTATGGAGCGTGATCATATCGCCGGCACGCTCAAGATCTGGCCCGGCGTGGCCGAGGAGCAGCTCGGCAGCAAGGCGTATCTCGTGCGCGACGGGATCTTCAAGGACGTCGACGTCGTGCTCTTCTCGCACGTCAGCAGCAACCTGCAGACGGGCTGGGGCGCGGAGCAGGGCTCGGGGCTCGTCTCGGTGCTCTACAGCTTCGAGGGGCAGGCCGCGCACGCCGCCGGCGCACCATGGCGCGGACGCAGCGCGCTCGATGCCGTCGAGCTGATGGATGTTGGCTGGAACTTCCGCCGCGAGCACATCCGCCCGCAGGCGCGTTCGCACTACGTCATCCGCAACGGCGGCGACCAGCCGAACGTCGTGCCACCCACGGCTTCGGTGTGGTACTACTTCCGCGAGCTCGACTACAAGAAGATCAAGGATCTCTGGGCCATCGGCGATTCCGTCGCACTCGGCGCCGCGATGATGACCGGGACGAAGCTGGCTTCGGAGCGCGTGCTCGGCACGGCGTGGCCGGGCCACTTCAACAGGCCGATCGCCGAGGACATGACGGAGAACATCAAGCTCGTCGGGCTGCCGAAGTGGACGGCGGCGGACCAGCAGTTCGCTCGCGCGATCCAGAAGGAAGTGAAGGGTGACTCGACTGGGCTCGACACGGTGATCGCGAGGCTCGAGCCAAACGTGCCCGACACGCTCAACTTCGGCGGCGGCTCCGACGACATCGGCGATATCTCCTGGAACGTGCCGACGATCGTGCTCCTCTATCCGTCGAACGTCCCGAATCTGCCGGGCCATCATTGGAGTGACGCGATCGCGATGGCGACGCCGATCGCGCACAAGGGCGCGACCGCCGGCGCGAAAGCGCAGGCGCTCACGATGCTCGACATCCTGCTCACACCGTCGCTCGTCGATTCCGCGTGGAGCTACTTCAGGAACGTGCAGACGAAGACGGTGAAGTACGAGCCGCTGATGCGCCCCGAGGATCGCCCCGCGACGGAGCTCAACGCGGAGATCCTCGCGAAGTACCGGCCGGAGATGAGGAAGTTCTACTACGACTCGAAGAAGTTTCCGAATTACCTCGCGCAGCTCGGCATCACGTATCCGACG
>JALYSW010000204.1 GCA_030854615.1 Gemmatimonadota bacterium | reverse complement strand
CCACTCCCCGTTCCCGCAACCACAGGTGCCTTCTCATGCACGGTTATCGAGAGGGTGCTCATCGCCGCGCGCGTGCGCAGGTAGCGCATGCGCCCTTCCTGCCGCTCGATGTCCTCACGCACCCGCGGGAGCTCGCGCTCGATCGCGAGCACGTCGCTCAGCTTTCCGGTGCGCGTGCCGAGGATGTCGATGAGGCACAGCTCGAGCTTGTGCCCGTTCTGCGCACGCGCGGCGACGTCCACGAACTCTTCGCCGACATCCTCGGCGTTCACGCTCACTGATTCGAGCGATCCGATCGGCTGCAGTCCGTTCACCGCCTCGTCGAAGTGCGACGCGGGAATCTTGATCTCGAGCGTCGCCGAATGCATCTCGTTCGCGCCCGACGAGATCGAGCTGTTCGCGACGTAGCCGCCCACGCGGGTCGCGAGCATGCGCACCGCGCGAATGCCGCGCTCGAGCGAATCCACCTGCACGCTCGCCTGTCCGGTGCGGATGATCATCGAGGCGATGACGGAATCGCTCACCGAGTGTGCCGAGGGCATCGATGACGGCTGCGTCGACGACGCATTGGCCGCCATTGGTGCAGGCGATTCTGCGCGCGCCATGTCGCTCGCGACAGCCCCCGCGACCTTCGCCAGCGACGCCATGTCCTTCCGCTCGGGCACCGACTGCGAAACCGCGTCGACCTCCGTCTCCGCGGGGCGCGCGGTGTCCCGATGGCAGGCGGTGATCAGCGCAGCGATGCACAGCAGACTTGGGGTGTTCCGCATATCGTCCTCGATGTGAGCGGCGGACCGTCATGGCCCGCACCCCCATGGGACGTCGCTCGCCGGCCGACTTGCACACGGTGAGCGCTTCCGCTCGCCGCTAGCCGTCGACCGTGGCCCCAAGCGCCGTGAGTGCGCCGCGGAGGTCGTTGAGCAGCGTGTCCGAGTGCTCGTGTCCTTCGTAGACGATCTCGGCGGAGGCGCGGCGCATCCACTCCTGCTGATCGCCCGTCGAGTCGCTTCGGGTGATCACCACCGTCCGGGTGTTCTCGAAACGATGATCGCCCGACACGAAATCCATGATTCGCGCGACCTCCTTCTCCGGCATCTCGACATCGAGAAAGAGCAGCTCTACCGGCTCCTTCTGTAGCGAGTCGATGCACGCCGCACTCGTGTCGCACGTCCGCACGCGCACGCCGAGCGAGCGCAGCAGGTCGGCGAGGAGTGTGCGTGCGTCGTAGTCATCGTCCACCACGAGCGCGCTCTGTGTCACCTTCCGCTCGCGGAGTCGCTCGAGCACCTCGATCAGCACGCGCCGGTCCACCGGCTTCACGAGATAGTCGGTGACGCCGAGCGAGAAGCCGAGCGATCGCTCGGAGACGATAGACATGACGATGACGGGGATGCGGCAGAGCTCCGGATCAGCCTTGATCTCGCGCAGCACCTGCCAGCCGTCCTTCTCCGGCATCATGATGTCGAGCGTGATCGCGAAGGGTTTCAGGATGCGCGCGAGCTCCATTCCCCGATCACCGGTGAGCGCACCGACGACCCGGAAGTGAGCGGGGGCGAGCGAGTCACGCAGCAGCGCGATCACCTCCGGATCGTCGTCGATCGCGACGATGATCGGATCGTTCGACATCGCCGCATCGTCGGGGATCGCCCCCGATTCGCCGACGAGCGCCTCACCTTCAGGGCGAATCGGGAAGCTCATGCTGAAGGAGGTGCCGCGCCCGGGCTCGCTCGTCACCGACACGGTGCCCCCGAGCAGCTCCACCGTGCGCTTCACGATCGCGAGCCCGAGCCCGATCCCCTGAAAGCGACGCGTCGTTCCCGATTCCACCTGCTGAAAGTCGTCGAAGATGGCGTTGAGATTCTCGGGGGCGATGCCGATCCCGGTGTCGTGCACGTGCGTGAGCACCGTGTCGTGCGGGCCCTCTTCCACCGAGAGCTCGACCTCGCCGCCCTCCGGTGTGAACTTCACGGCATTCGACGCGAGGTTGAGCACGACCTGCCTGTACTTCGTACGATCGAGCCGCACGCGGCGCTGCATCTTCGTGCGCACCGTGACGCGCAGATTCTTGTCGCGCGCGAACGAGCCGATCGCATCCTTCACCTCGGCCAGCACCACGCTGGGATCGAACTCGTCGACCCGCAGCTCGGCTCGCCCCGATTCGATCTTCGAGAGGTCGAGCACATCGTCGATCAGCAGCTGCAGATCCTTCGCGCGCCGCACGATTGCCTGCACCGCGCGCTCCTGCTGCTCGCTCACCGATCCGTAGACGCCGTCGCGCAGCAGTCCGGCATAGCCGAGCACCGCGTTGAGTGGCGTGCGGAGCTCATGCGACATCGTTGCGAGAAAGCGCGCTTTCGCCTCGCTTACCTCGATGAGCGCCCGGGCGCGATGGGCGAGCTGCTCGTTGGCGGTGAGGAGCTCCTGGCTGATGCGCGCATACTCATCGGTCTGCGCCTCGGCGCGCTCGTGCGCGTGTTCGAGTGCCTCGCGCTGTGCGTCGAGCTCGAGCGGCTGCCCCACCAGCCACCTCGTGGCGCCGTCGACCGTGACGTGGAAGGTGCGCGGGCTGCCGTTGCCCCTGGCGAAGCTGAGCTGCAGGACGGGACTCTGGTGCGCGCCGTCGCCGAGGATCATTTGGACGGCGTCTTCCGATCCCGGCGCGAGGCTCTCCGCAATGGAACGATTCACCAGGGTGGAGGCGAGCCCGAGCTCGCGCTCGAGGGCGCCGTTGCTCTCGTGAATCGTCCCCGTTTCATCGATTCCCAGGACGGGGAATGGAAGTCGAGCTATAAGCTGCAAGGTGATGCTGCCGGCTTGGATTAGATCGCGTATCTTGTTGTGAAATAACAAGTTAGATTCGTGCTACCTCGAACGTATACGCTGCTCCAGTGCAATAGCTACGCCCGGAGGTCTCTCGCGGCCAGTTGCGCTGTGGTTAGCTTCACCGATCACTTACCCAAGCTTTCCAATGCACAGATTCTTCGGACGGGCTCTGCTGTCGGCGATGCTCGCGATCGCCCCGGCCGCGAGCGTGAAGGGGCAGAGTGTCGCGCTCCCCGGATCGGCGATCTCGGCGCCGATCACCAGCATCGCGTACCGCATTGCGATCGACAGCGCCGACGCCGCGCAACGCCGGATTCGGGTGTCGATGACCTTCTCGGTGGCGTCGGCAGCGCCCGTGCTGCTGGCGCTTCCCGCGTGGACGCCTGGATCGTACGAGCTCGCCTACTGGGCCAAGTACGTCTCCGCATTCGCGGCGACGAGCGACGGCAAGGCGCTCGCGTGGGACAAGGCGGACTATCAGACGTGGCGCGTGCGCCCGACCCGCGCGGGCAGCGTGCTCGTGTCCTTCGAGTACAGAAACGACTCGCTCGACAATGCGAACTCCTGGAGCCAGCCGGGCTTCGCACTGCTCAACGGCTCCAACCTCTTCCCGTATCCCGCAGGGCTCTCCTTCGACTTTGCGAGCACCGTCACCCTGAGCGTGCCTGCAGGGTGGCGCGTGGCTACGGGGATGACCGACGGCGCGCGCGGCTCGTTCACCGCGCAGAATTACCACGAGCTCGTCGACATGCCGATCGTCACCGGACACTTCGATCTCGACAGCACGCGCGTTGGCGACGGGTGGCTGCGTTTCGCGAACTATCCGGCATCGATCGAAAGCGCTCCGCGTCGAGCGGCGACGCTCACCGATCTCGCGAAGGTCATCGGCGTGGAGTCCGCCGTGTTTGGCGAGACGCCGTGGAAGACATACACGGTGATGCAGATCGCCGATTCGGCATTCTCCGCCATCGTTGGGCTCGAGCATCAGAACTCGCACGTCGATCTCACCACGCCGTTCGCGATCGGCCAGCCGGTGCTCACCTCCGTGTACGCGCACGAGATCTTCCACGCGTGGAACGTGAAGCGACTGCGCCCCTCCGACATGTGGCCGTACGAGTACGCGCACGAGCAGCCGACGACGTGGCTCTGGATGAGCGAGGGGGTCACTGACTACTATGCGGACCTCGCGCTGGTGCGCAGCGGCTTCAGTGACAGCGCCGCGTTCTTCGCGACGACCGCGGGAAAGATCGGTGAGGTCGCCGAACTTCCGCCCTTCGGTCTCGACGATGCATCGCTCTCCGCGTGGATTCATCCCACCGACGGCACCGCGGATGCGTACTATCCGAAGGGATCGCTTGCGGGGCTGATGCTCGACATCACGATTCGCGATGCGAGCGACAACCATCGCTCACTCGATGATGTGATGCGCGAGCTCTATCGCGATGCCTACAAAGCGGGGAAGGGATTCACCGGCGAACAGTGGTGGAAGGCGGTGCAGAGCGCGGCGGGCGGAAGGTCCTTCGCCGATTTCGAGGCGCGCTACATCGACGGCCGTGATCCCTATCCGTGGGCCAGCGTCTTGCCACTCGCCGCGCTGCAGCTCGTAGCCGATTCCGTGCGCATTCCCGTGTTGGGCGTGACCATGGGGCAGGACGACAACGGGACGCGCGTCGTCGCCGTGGCGCCGGGATCCACGGCGGACCAGGCTGGAGTTCAGCCGGGCGACGATCTCGTTTCCGTGGACGACATCGCCGGTGATTCACCTGCGCTCGTGGCGCAGCTGCACGCGAAGCATGGTGCTGCGACGAGCGCGATGATTCCGATCACCGTCGATCGCGCCGGCAAGCAGCGATCGCTCGTTGCTCCACTGCAGTTCATGTGGCACGTCGAGCGCCGCATCACGCCGCTCCCCGGCGCCTCTGCCAGGGCCGTGCGCGTTCGGAACGGGATTCTGCACGGCACCACGGGCTGACGCGATCGTTCAGCGCGTGCCGGGCTCCGTCTGGCGATACCAGTCGATGATCGACGAATCGCGCGGAGCCGGCACCGCCGTATGCGTGCGCATCATCTGCTCGATCTCGCTCACCTCGCGGGGGCCGCGCGAGATCCACTCGACTCCATGCTCCGTCGCGAAGTAGTCGTCCTCGATGCGCACGCCGATGTTCGCGTAGCGCTGCACCACGGGGCGCAGCTTCGCAATCATCGCACGGTTTCGCGGAGTGTCGGGGAGCTCGTCCAGTACGGAGGCGCGAATGTAGATCCCCGGTTCGATCGTGAACGTATTTCCCGGTGCGATCCGGTACGACGTGGGATCGTGCACCTCGAGCCCGATCGAGTGGCCGAGCGCGTGGAAGTAGAAGAGGGAGAGCTGCGCGCAGCCGTGGGCGATGATCCGGCGACAACCGGCATTTCCCGCATCGAAGGTTCCAGTTGCCGATTCGATGAGGCCGAGCTTCGCGAGCCCCGCGCTCAGCACCTGGTTCGCTGCCCGGTCCATCACATCGGATGTCACTCCGATCTTCGCCGCCTCCTCGGCGGCGTGCTGCGCATCGCGCACCAACTGATAGATCGCGCGCTGCTCCGTGGTGAAGGTGCCGCTCACCGGAACCGTGCGCGTGACGTCGGCCGCGTAGCCACGATACGACGCGCCGATGTCCATCACGACCACATCGCCCGACTGCATGAAGCGATCGTTGGCGGAATAGTGGAGCGCCGTCGAGTTGGCGCCCGAGCCGACGATCGAGGCGAAGGACGGACGATCGGCGCCGTTGCGACGAAAGGTGTACTCGATGAGCGCCTGGATCTCGAACTCGTTGATGCCGGGTCGGATCGCGGAGATCGCATCGTGCTGTGCGCGCACGGTGATGTCGATCGCCTTGCGCTCGAGTGCGAGCTCGGCGTCGCTGTGCTGCATCCGCAGTCGTTCGACCATGGCGTTCGCATTCTGGATGCGAAGGTTGGGATGGTCATGGCGCAACGCACGAACGAACTGTTCATCGCGCGTCTCGAATGAGGCTCCGGGGAGATCGCCGACGACCGCCAGCGTGCCGTTCGATGCCAGCACCGAATCGAGCAGGGGATCGAGCTGCTCGATCGTGCGAGACGGAATCCCCGTTGCGTGCTGCATCCCCTCGGCGCCCAGACGCGTGCCCGTCCACGCCTCGCGCGAGGGATCGCGCGGCTGCACGAAGAGCATCGTGGCCACCGCGCCATTCCGCTTCACCATCACGAGCGTCGCGTCGGGTTCGGTGACTCCCGTGAGATAATAGAAGGACGGGACCTGGTAGAAGCTGAGGAAGTCCTCCGCGGGCTCGTGGCCGCCGAGGGCGATGAGCACGCCGTCGCTCATCGTCGCGGCCAGCGAGTCGCGCCGAGCGGCGTATTCGGCGGCGGGCGCCTGTGCCGCGAGCTGCGCGGCAGGCAGGGAGCAGAGAAGTACGAGCAGCGCACGGCGCACGGGTGCAGACCTCGGGATGAGACGATCGAAGGATACGATGAAGCCCCGCCCACATTGTGTGAAACGGGTACTGGCGAGACTACGTATTCTCACTGATCATAGTTGCGTTCACTTAAACCCGCGGAGCCGGAACGTGACCGAGCCTACTCTCACCCCTGCAGAGCCGAACGCGTCGCTGTGGGAAGATTTCATCGACATCTTCACGTCGCCAGCCGCAGTGTTCAGGCGCCGCGAGAGCTCCGGATTCGGCGTGCCACTGCTCGTGCTGACGGTGATCTTCGCGATCCTCGTTTTCGGAACGAAGCCGCTCGTCCAGCCTGCAGTCGACGCCGAGATCGCGCGGGGAATTGCGCACGCGATGAAGCAGCATCCGGAGGTCACCGCGGCGCAAATGCAGCAGCAGCAGGCGATGAGCGAGAAGGTCGGAACGTACTTCGTGATCATCGCGATCCCGATCATGGCGATGCTGACGGGACTCGTGCTCTGGCTGGTGGGGAAGATCTTCGATTCGAAACAGACCGCGTCGCAGGGGCTGATGGTCGCGACTTACGCATTCTTCCCGAAGATTCTCGCAACGCTGGCAGGAGCGCTCATCGCGTATCTCTCGAGTCCCGATCGACTCAACGGGATGGCGCGATTGTCGGTGGGGCTCGGTGCGCTGCTCGATCCGGACAAGACGTCGCCGGTGCTGATGGCCCTGCTCGCGCGCGTCGACGTCTTCACGATCTGGGAGACCATCCTGCTCGCCATCGGGCTGCAGGTCACCGGAAAGGTCTCGAAATCGAACGCCTGGCTCGCGGCGGCCATCGTCTGGTTCATCGGCGCCCTTCCAGGGGTGCTTGGCGCCTTGCGGCAGTAGGCGATCGAGAGAGCTACTTCAGCAGCAGCTTCGCGATGGTGTTGAGCTGCATATTGGACGTCCCTTCGTAAATCGTGCCGATCTTCGCGTCGCGGAAGAACTTCTCGACGGGATAGTCCTTCGTGTAGCCGTAGCCGCCGTGCAGCTCGACGCAGAGCGATGTCACGCGCTCGCATACCTGTGACGCGAAGAGCTTTGCCATCGCCGCCTCGCGGGTGAACTGCTGTCCTGCATCCTTCATTCGCGCGGCATTGTAAACGAGCAGCCGTGCGGCCTCGAGCTCCGTCGCGGCCTGCGCGAGCTGGAACTGGATGCCCTGGAAGTCCGCGAGCCGGGTGCCGAACTGTTTGCGCTCCTTCACGTAGGCGAGCGTCGCGTCGAGCGCGCCGCGCGCGACGCCGATCATCTGCGCGCCGATGCCGATGCGCCCGGCGTTGAGCGTCTCGATCGCGATCTTGTATCCCTGACCGACTTCGCCGACCACGTTAGCCGCGGACACGACGCACCCGTCGAAGAGCAACTCGGTGGTGCTCGACGCGCGGATGCCGAGCTTGTCCTCCTTCTTGCCGACGGTGAAGCCCGGGGTGTCGCGCTCGACGAGGAAGGCGGTGATTCCCTTGTAGCCTGCATCGGGATTCACGGTAACGAAGACCAGAAAGACTCCCGCATCCGCGCCATTCGTGATCCATAGCTTGCGCCCGGTGATCACCCAGTCGTCGCCGCGCTTCTCGGCGCGCGTCGCGAGGCCAAAGGCATCGGACCCCGAACCCGCCTCCGAGAGTGCGTAGGCGCCGACCGTCCTGGACACGAGCTCCGGCAGATACTTCGCGCGCTGCCCCTCCGTGCCGTAGCGCGTAATCGGATAGTTCACGAGGGTGTTCTGCACGTCGACCATGATCGCCGCGGAGGCATCGATGCGGCTGATCTCCTCGACCGCGAGCGTGATCATCATCAGCGATCCGCCGGCGCCGCCGTACTGCTCGGGAATCTCGATCCCCATGAGCCCGAGGTCGAACAGCGCCGATACCAGCGTCGGATCGATGCGCGCCGCGCGCTCCATCTCCTGCACGCGCGGCCGGACCTCCTGCGCCGCAAACTCCGCGACGGAATCGCGAAAGGCGCTCTCTTCCTCGGACAGCGTCGTGAGCGGCGCGTGCGCGCCCGATTGGTCGGTAGTCATGGTGACAATCTTACTCGCGGGGCCATCGGCGCGCAGCGGCGGCGTGTGGGGGGCGAGGTGGGCGGGCAAGGACAAAAGCGACAGCTATTGATGAAACGAATTGAACGGATGACGGCACGGACAACAAACGGATACTACGCCCGCAGTAATCTGTTTTTTGTCCGTGCCGTTTTCCGTTTCCTGTCGATTTTAAATTGTTGGTGCCCTTGACGAATCCCTAAATCGAGAGCGTCCCCGCCAGGCGCAGCGTGGCCGGCGAGTTGTTCTCCGCACAGCCGTCGCCGCAGTAACGCTCGGGCATTCCGGCGGGGCGCTCGCAGCGATGCGGGTCT
>JALYSW010000201.1 GCA_030854615.1 Gemmatimonadota bacterium | reverse complement strand
GTGCTCGCGGGGGCGGGGTCGGGAAAGACCCGCGTGCTCACGACGCGCATTGCCCGGCTGATTCAGCATCACGAGATCGCCCCGTCGAGCATTCTCGCGGTGACGTTCACGAACAAGGCCGCCGGTGAGATGAAGGAGCGCATTGCGCGGCTCATCGGCGAGACCCCGAGCGGGATGTGGGTCGGCACCTTCCATGCGATCGGCGCGCGGATGCTGCGGCGCGAAGCGCAGCTGGTCGGACGCACCTCCGGCTTTACGATCTACGATGAGGATGATTCACTGGCGGTGGTGCGGCGCATCATGGAGCGTCTGCGGATCTCGCCCAAGGAATGGACGCCCAAGGCGTTGCGCAGCGCGATCTCCGGAGCGAAGAACGCGCTCGTCGCGCCAGCGGAGTACGCGAAGCTCGCGATGGATCCGCTCAGCAAGGCAGCCTCACTCGTATACGACCAGCTCGAGCCGACGCTTCGTGACTCGAACGCGGTCGACTTCGATGATCTGCTCGTGCTTCCGGTGCGCGTGCTGCAGCAGAATCCCGATCGCGTCGCCGCGTATCGCGCGCGCTTCCGCTTTCTACTCGTCGATGAGTACCAGGACACCAATCGCGCGCAGTACGAATTCGTGAAGCTCCTCGCGGGCGGCGATGGCAACGTGCTCGTCGTCGGCGATGACGATCAGAGCATCTACGGCTGGCGCGGCGCCGATATTCGAAACATCCTCGACTTCGAGCGCGACTTCCCCTCGGCGGCCGTCGTGCGTCTCGAGGACAACTACCGCTCGACGCCGCAGGTGCTCGATCTCGCGAATGCGGTGATCAGCGAGAACACCGGTCGTCGCGGGAAGACACTGCGGGCCACGCTCCCCTCGGGCGATGCGGTGACGCAGGTCGCGACGCTCGATGAGCGCGACGAGGCGGAGTTCGTCGCAGATGAGATCGTGGTGCTCGGCAGCGGCACGCGCGCGCTTCACTATCGCGACATCGCGATCCTCTACCGCACGAACTCGCAGAGTCGCGCGCTCGAAGAGTCGATGCGCAAGCGCGCGATTCCGTACAAATTGATCGGGGCGGTGCGCTTCTACGATCGTCGCGAGATCCGCGATCTCATGAGCTACCTCAAGCTCATCGGGAATCCGGCCGACAACGAGGCCTTTCTCCGCGCCGTCTCGGTGCCGCGGCGCGGACTCGGCGACACGACGCTCGAGCAGCTCCAGAACATCGCGCGCGAGCTCGGACGCCCGCTGCTCGAGGTGGCGGGCGACCCCTCGCGGCTCGGCGCACTCCGGCCGGCTGCGCGTCAGGCGCTCGCGGACTTCTCCGGCCTCATTCAACGCTATCAGGGATCCGCCGCCGACACCGCTGTGGATGAGCTCCTGCGGAGTCTCGTGACCGAGATCCGCTTCGCCGATCACCTGAACGCCGAGGGCCCGGAGGGGAGAGACAGGCTCGAGAATGTCGGCTCGCTCATCGATGCCGCGGCGAACGCGGTGGAGGATGAAGGCGGCGAGGTCGGGCTCACGCCGCTCGCGCACTTTCTGCAGGGCGCCGCACTCAATAGTGACGAGCAGCAGAAGGCGGGCTCCGACGCGGTCTCCATGATGACGCTGCACAACGCGAAGGGACTCGAGTTTCCGGCGGTGTTCATCACCGGGCTCGAAGATGGTCTCTTCCCGCTGCGGCGCGCACAGGATGAGCCGGAGATGATGGAAGAGGAGCGTCGCCTCTTCTACGTCGGCATCACGCGCGCGATGCGCACGCTCTACCTGTCGCACGCGCGCAGCCGCCGCCGCAATGGAGAGACGCTGCAGAGCATCCCGTCCAGCTTCCTCAAGCCGATTCCACCGGCGCTCGTCACGCAGCGCGGGTCGTTCAAGCTGCGCGGGAGCACGCGCGCAGTACCGTCGTTCTCGCAGTCGCCGTCGCTACGCCGGCCCGGGCAGCCCGTCACGCGCGCGTCGTGGGTCGACGCTGCAGACGAGTCGCAGGACGCGCCGAGCTTCTTCAAGGGCGAGCGCATTCGGCACGCGCGCTTCGGATCGGGAACGGTGGCCGAGCTTTCCGGGAGCGCGCGCGATGCGAAGCTCACCGTCGACTTCGACGACGCCGAGATCGGACGCAAGCGCTTCGTGCTCGCCCACGCGCAGTTCGAGCGAGGGTTCGAGTAATGGCGATCGGTGCAGACGATGTGCGCCACGTCGCGGCGCTCGCGCGACTCGCGGTTCCGGAGAGTCAGATCCCCGAGCTCGTATCGCAGCTCAACGGGATCCTGTCGCACATGGATGCGCTCGCGAAGGTGACGACTGTGGGAGTAATGCCCGCGGCCGGCGTCGGCGATGCCGCCATGCCGCTGCGCGCAGACATCGGTCCGCCGATTCCGCTCGCGCGCCCGCTCGAATCCTTCGCGCCGCAGTCGCGCGACGGATTCCTCCTCGTGCCGCGTCTCGCGACGCACGAGAGCGCCGGCGACGACGAGTCGGACGAGTGAGCGGCTCGGCGGGGAGTGCGGTCCGCGATGCGTTCGCGCGCATGGCGGAGGTCGATGCGGGGCCTGCGGGACTCAACTGCATCCTGTGGACCGACGAGGCGCGTGCACTCCAGGATGCCGCCGCCGTCGATGCGCTCGCGGCCAAAGGCGCGCTCGCGGGCGTCCCCTTCGTGGCGAAGGACAACATCGCGACGACGCATCTGCAGACGACGTGCGGCTCGCGCATCCTCGAGGGATACGTCAGCCCGTACGAGGCGACGGTGATCACGCGTCTGCGCGACGCAGGCGCAGTGCTCGTCGGCAAGTCGAACATGGATGAGTTCGCGATGGGGAGCTCGAACGAGCATAGCGCGTGGGGTCCGGTGCTCAATCCGGTCGACCGCACACGCGTGCCCGGCGGCTCGTCCGGTGGTTCCGCCGCCGCCGTCGCCGCCGGCATCGTGCGCATCGCACTCGGCTCCGAGACCGGCGGCTCCGTGCGACAACCCGCGTCGTACTGCGGCATCGTGGGAGTGAAGCCGACGTACGGGCGCGTCAGCCGCTACGGCCTCGTCGCCTTCGCGTCGTCGCTCGATCAGGTGGGCGTCTTCGGCGCGACGGTTGCCGACGCCGCTGCGGGGCTCGAGGTCATTGCGGGCCGCGATGCGCGCGATGCGACGAGCGCAGACTGCCCCATCGACCGCTACACAGCCGCCGCGACAGCTGATCTCGCCGGCGTCGTGATCGGCCGTCCGCGCGAGTACTTCCCGGAGACGCTCGACCCGCGCATCGCGAAGCGCTGCGACGACGCGCTCGCGTCGCTGCGCGCCCGGGGAGCCGAAATCCGGGAAGTGTCGCTCCCGCACACTGATCTCGCGATCCCCGTCTACTATATCATTGCGCCGGCCGAGGCGTCGTCGAACCTCGCGCGCTTTGACGGTGTGAGATATGGGCCTCGCGTGGCTTCCGACGGTCTTCGCGAGATGTACGAGTCGACGCGCACGCGCGGCTTCGGCGCCGAGGTTACCCGCCGCATCCTCCTCGGCACCTACGTGCTTTCGGCCGGCTACTACGACGCGTACTACAAAAAGGCGCAGCAAGTCCGCACGCTCATCGCGCAGGACTTCCGCGAGGTCTTCGAGAGCGGCGTGCATCTGCTCTTCACTCCGACGACGCCGAGCCCCGCGTTCGCGTTCGGCGCGAAGTCCGACCCGTACGAGATGTACCTCAACGACATCTTCACGGCGACCGCGAATCTCGCAGGGGTGCCGGCGATCTCGGTACCGATCGGCGACATCGATGGGCTTCCGGTGGGCGGCCAACTCATCGCGCGCCACTTCGATGAGCAGATGATGTTCCGGGGCGCCTTCGCCCTCGAGTCCGCAAGCGCGGGGGCGAAATGAGCGACGTGCCGAAGAAGGCGCCCAGCGTGACCGACGCCTACGAAATGGTCGTCGGACTCGAAGTGCACGTGCAGCTGCTCACGCGCACCAAGGCGTTCTGCAGCTGCAGCACCGCGTACGGCGCGCCGCCGAATGCGAACACCTGCCCGGTGTGTCTCGCCTTGCCGGGCGCGCTCCCCGTGCTCAACGAGGAAGCCGTGCGCCTCGCGGTGCGCGCGGCGCACGCGCTGCACTGCACGGTGAACGAGACGTCGATCTTCGCGCGCAAGAACTACTTCTATCCCGATCTTCCCAAGGGCTACCAGATCTCGCAGTTCGACAAGCCGCTGGCCGAGCATGGCAAGCTCGACATCGGCGTGAATGCGGACGGCACGCCGATCACCATCGGGATCACGCGCGTCCACATGGAAGAGGATGCGGGGAAGTCCGTGCACGATCGCTATCCGGGCGTCACCGCGATCGATCTCAATCGAAGCGGCGTGCCGCTCATCGAGATCGTGAGTGAGCCGGACATGCGCTCCGCGCGCGAGGCCGGCGCGTATCTGCGCGCGCTCAAGCAGGTGATCGAGTACACCGCCGTCAGCGACGCGAACATGGAGGAGGGAAGTCTCCGCGTCGATGCGAACGTGAGCGCGCGCCTCCGCGGCGAGACGAAGCTCGGGACGAAAACCGAGGTGAAGAACCTCAACTCGTTCTCCGGCGTCGAGCGCGCGCTCGAGATCGAGTTCGCGCGCCAGTGCGAGGTGCTCGCGAGCGGCGGCGTCGTTACGCAGCAGACCATGCTCTGGGACGCGAACCGGGGAGAGGTGCGCCCCGCACGCAGCAAGGAGGGGAGTCACGACTACCGGTATTTCCCCGAGCCGGATCTCCCGCCGCTCCGCCTCGCGCGCACGTGGATCGACGCGGCGCAGCTCTCACTTCCCGAGCTTCCAGCGGCAAAAGTCGCGCGCTTCATCGCCGACTACAAGCTGCCGCCGACGGACGTCGAGGTGCTCACCGCGAGTCAGCCCACAGCGGCGTACTTCGAGCGCGTCGTCACGGAAGGCGCGGAGCCCAAGGCCGCGGCGAACTGGGTGATCCGCGATGTGTTGCAGGAAGTGAAGGGAGGCGCATCGATCTCGGCGTTTCCCGTCGAGCCCTCGTCGCTCGCGAAGCTCATCGCCATGGTCGCCGACAACACGGTGAGCAGCGCGGCCGCAAAGACGATCTTCGCCATTGCGGTAACAACACGCGAGCGACCAGCCGACATCGCGAAGCGCGAAGGGCTGCTCCAGGAGCGCAACGAGGACGCGTTAGCTGGCTGGGTCGATCAGGTGCTCGCCGAGAATCCCGATGTCGCCACGCGCTTTCGAGGCGGAGACAGGAAGCTGCTCGGCGTGCTGGTCGGCCTCGTGATGAAGGCGTCGAAGGGGCGGGCGGACCCCAAGGCGATCAATCAGCTCTTGTCGGCGCGCGCCGCCGCGGGCGAGTAGAGCGGCGCCTTGAGCTCCGCCGCGAAATGCAGCTTCGATTCCGGCATGGCGAACTGTCGTGTGGCCTCCTCCGCCATGCGGAACTCCATCCCCGCCTTCCGCGAATCGCGGCGCACTTCCTTCGCGTGGCGCAGCGCGTCCTCGCCCGCGGGGTCGAGCGCGTACGGCTCCGACGAGTCGACGCGTCGCAGGAAGTCAATGATGAAGTCGAACGATCGCTCCATGTAGCGCGCGACGTTGGGATCGGTGAGATCCCACCGGCTGTTCTCGGCGGCCAGCTGAAAGATCCGCTGCCACGACTCCGTATCGGTGACGTACACCATGCTGCGAAAGAGCCGGCGATTCGTATGCGTGCTGAAGATGGTCGGGCTCAATATCCGATCGAGATGATCGTCCGATCGAGCGTGGTCGCACAGGATCACCTCGCGCGCGCGCCGGCTGTATCCCTGACCCAGATGCGTCTCGAAGCGACTCTCCCAGTAGCTGTGGCCTACGCCCGTCGTGCGCGATGCCATGATGAGGTAGCGCGGAACGAAGTAGTTGTGCGCCACGGTGTCCGCCGCCAGGTGCGCGAGGTAGCCCAGCGCAAAGCTCTTGATCGCCTCGTCGCGCGCCTGGTCGTAGATCTCGAGCCCGACCGCCCACGAGTGACAGTGCCGGCCCACGGGCGCGTACTTCTTCGCGATGCTCGTGTCCGCCGCAATCGAGCCGTAAAGAAACTCGACGGGATAGTTGCCGAGAAGCTCGCCAATCGCTCTCGGCAGCTGGGCGAGAGCGCCGAGTACTGCCTCGCCCAGGAAAATGTGCGTTCCCGGTGTCCACGCCCACGCCGTCGAGGGAATGACGCACAGCGCGACCAGCGCGAGGGCGATCGGAATCGCTATGCGCCTGGTCGGCCAGCGCCGCCCCGTGCTCGTCGAACGCCGGGAAGTTTTTCTACCGCGTGAGGGCATCCCTGAAGTTACAACGACGTCAGATGCCGAGACGCTTCCGGTGCCGACGAACGGCCTTGCGCAGGTCGTTGATCTCGTGCGACACCGTGTCGTCGATCACCTCGCGTGCGTTCTGCACGTATTCGCCGATCGAGTCCTGGATCTCGTCGAAGGGGATCTTGTCCCACATCGCCTCGCCGCGCTCGGCCGCCCATTTCGCGCCGCGGCGCCCCGCGCGCCCCGCTGCCGCTCCCGCCATC
>JALYSW010000195.1 GCA_030854615.1 Gemmatimonadota bacterium | reverse complement strand
CGCTTAAACTCGGCACTGAACCGCCGCCGTCCATCCGATCCCCGCTGCTGTGGTGCCATTGGACTGTCCTCCTCTGAGAAGTGATACTACTCTTCCCAGAGTGCCTCGTCCAATCGGGGTACACAGCACCACGGCTCGAGCGCTCATAGTGAGCGTCCGATCAATGTGGTAAGCCTACGGAAGCGGCGTGGTAGATATCCAGTACACTTCCGTAATATGTAGGGCAGACGAAGCTCGTATTGCGACTGCCCCGTAACGGGTAAGGTATTGCGGACCCTCCCAGTCCTCCGCGCACCACGATCGACCCTCGTCACGCATTCGTGGCGGCCGACCCAGGCTGATGGACCGCAAAGTATCTATACGACTCCACCTCCAGCCTCCCGGCGTAACGACTCGCACCGAATCCGCACTCGGGCGAGTTGTGTCCGGCCTCCAGCCGAGACGATCTCGTATCCCATTGCGTCGAACGAGGTACACGTCCAATTGAACCGGTGGTCTATTGAACATGGAGTCGCTCGCTGGCACCACACAGATCGCTCGGCGCTGCCCAACGGCGCGAAAGAACGCGGCGCTCGGGAAGAAGATCAGGGTGTCGCCCAGCGTGACGTCGCCCTGCCACACCACCTCCGAATCTGAACATCCGCAGAGACTGAATGTGAGGAGGAGTGCAACACTGAGCTGGCGCATTTAGATATTCGAAGTTGGAGACCTACCCCGGTCTGGCTACTGTCGCGATCAGGCTAGGGGCGTATCGGACCGTTGTCAGCAACAGCGTGCCGGGAGCGCTCGAGATTTTAGCGCGCATCACGAAGATCTGGCGTTCGCCTAACGTCCTGGCGTTCAGCTGCGAACGCACCTGACAGATATCAGATCAGTAGATGATGCGTGGTGCGTTCGTCTGCTGCAACGGCGGGTTAGACCGGCCGCCGCATCTGAACGATAACTGCCACGGAGACCCGGGCGCGTCGACCGTGCCACTTCGTTTCCCGCGCACCGCGCAGGCGCGGGCGTACAACCCGAAGAATCAATCGCAATCTTGGTTGCCCACCTCGGCGCGCAGAGGACCGGCGCAGGCGCGTGGCGCACACCCTGACGAATCGATCGCGATCTCGTTGACTCGTCGCGCGAGCACCCCCGCGCACCCGCTCGCGCGCACCGCGCCGCCGCGATCGAACTCATGCCGCCACACTGCACTCGCCACGCGCACCCTTCGCGACACGTTCTTCGTTCAAGCACGGGCGCGGCCTAACGTCCCATTCACCTGAACATGATACTGACTCGCAGCTCGTCAGCGCTGCAATATCCATCGCCGTCGCTTCGCACATCTGGTTATTTCACTGCGAGCTGACTACCGCATCCACTACGGATCCGTGAAAGGCCGCGCCGCGCATCAACTCCTCCCCAAGCCCCTACCGCACCCGACGCGTCATGTACACCGGTTGATCCCCCGCCGCACTGAACTCGCACGCACGATAGAACGCCACCGCTGCCGGGTTGTCCGCGCACACCCACACCTCACGTACGCCATTCGTGCGCATCCACCCTTCCATGTGATCGAGCAGCAACCGGCCAACGCGCTTTCTGCGCCACTCGCTGCGTACGCCGATCTCGTAGAGCAGCAGCTCCTGCTCGTCGCTCGAGCGCAGCGGAACCAGCAGACAATACAGAAAGCCCGCAATGTCCTCACCATCTCGCGCCACCCAGAACAGCACCGCCGGGTCCGCGAGGAAGCGCCGCGCCGCCTCTGGCGAGAGTGGCTCCAGCGGCGCACCGCGCCCATCGAGGTCGAATGCGGGATCGTTGCGGGCGAGATGTTCGAGCAGGGGTACATCGTTCGGGCCGAGCAGTTTGTACGAGAGGCTCATCCGCGATAGCTACGTGACGGACCCTGGGTTCGCTACTACCCTCGCGACCAGTTTGTAGATCGCGATCACCCGCTCGGCCGCGGCCACCGGCGCGTGCTGCGCCCGGATGCGCGCGCGCCCCGCTTCCACCGTCCGCGCACGCAGATCCTTGTCCGCGAGCAACCGGTCGATCTGGCGCGCGAGATCCGGCGCGTCGCCGTCGAGCGCGATGAGCCCCGTTTGCTCGTCGACGACGACCTCTGGAATTCCCCCCGCCGCCGTTCCCACCACCGCGCTCCCCGCGAGCAGCGCCTCGGCGAGCACGAGGCCGAGCCCCTCCGCCTGTCCTCGCGAAACGAGCGCGGTGACCGTCGCCTCGCCGTACTCGGCGGGCAGCTCGTGCTGCGAGATGAACGGCGACCACGTCACCGCATCGCCAAGCGCCCGCTGCGCGGACAGCGCGTGGAGGCGTGCTTCCTCGGGCCCTGCGCCGATGATCCGCAGCTGGCACTGCACCCCCTGATTGCGAAGTAGGGCGATCGCGTCGATGAGCACATCGACTCCCTTCGACGCGATGAGATTCCCCGCGAACAGCACCCGTGGCGGCGACGCCTTCGCCGACGTCGCGCCCGCCACGAAGCGTTCGATGTCCAGCGGCATCGGCGTGACCGAGACCTTCTGCGCCACGCTCGGCATGAATCGCCGGATGTCCGTCGCGAGAAATTCGGAGACCGTCGTGATCGCGGCCGCGCGCTTCATCACCGGCGCCGCTAGCGCTCGCCAGTACGACTTCTCGAGCAGCCGCACATCGGTGCCGTGACAGGTCACGACGTACGGAAGCCCGAGCCGGCTCGCGATCCATCCGCCCGGCATCCACCAGTGCGCGTGCACGACGTGCGGATCGAACTTCTCAGCCTCCGCCGCCGCAACGGACCAGAGTCGAGCGATGAACGGCGGAAGCATCAGCGGCGCAAGCAGCGTCGCGCGCATCGGTTGCCGCAGCGCGCCGGTGTAGCCCACGCGCTCGAGCGCGTCCGGGCCGTAGCGCGCACGCACGATCTTCACGCCCTGCTGGATCTCGCGCGTCTCCGCACCCGGAGCGTGCGGCGCGACCACGCGCACGGTGTGGCCGAGCCGCACGGTTTCGGCGGCGAGCATGGCGACGAAGGCCCCTGCCCTGTCACCGTCCCACCGCGGATAGTTGTGCGTGATCGTCAGGATGCGCATGTCGGCGTACAGAAGGTAGCGCGGCTGCGCAGCGTCTTACAGGGAGACCGCTCGAGCGCGATCAGTAGCGCAGCAGCGAATGCACCCGGCGGTGGCGCATCACGGTGAGTCCCGGCAGATCGCCGAGCGCGAGGAGCACGCTGCAGCCGATGAGCTCCGCGCCGAAGAGCTCGATGAGCTCGCACGTCGCCTTGAGCGTCCCACCCGTCGCCAGCACATCGTCGACGATGAGCACGCGGTGTCCCCACTGCAGCGTATCGCGATGCATCTCGAGCGCGTCCGTTCCGTACTCGAGCGAGTAGTCGATGCGCTCCACACTGTGCGGCAGCTTGCCGGGCTTTCGCACGGGGATGAAGCCCGCGCCGAGCTGCTGCGCGATCGGCGCTGCGAGGATGAAGCCGCGACTCTCCACCCCCACCACGTGTGTGATCCTGTCGCCCGCGAACGGCGCCGTCATCCCCTCGGTCGCGCGACGGAAGGCACGCGCGTCGGCGAGCAGTGGCGTGATGTCCTTGAAGTCGATTCCCGGCTTCGGATAGTTCGGGATCCCGCGGATCAGTGGGCGAAGAAGCTGGTCGAGCTCCTCACGTGCGGCTGTGGTCACGTTCTCACCGGCGAATGACGAAGGGTTTGGGCATGATCTCTTTTTCGTCGACGGGGAGCGTGCGAACCTCCTGCACGTTGCCGCCGGATGGTCCGCGACGCACCGCCGCGAGCAGCGTCTCGATCTGACTCGGATTCCCCGCGGCCGCGAG
Source organism: Gemmatimonadota bacterium (assembly GCA_030854615.1). Classification (GTDB taxonomy): domain Bacteria; phylum Gemmatimonadota; class Gemmatimonadetes; order Gemmatimonadales; family Gemmatimonadaceae; genus FEN-1250. Next base: position 10,524 of record JALYSW010000195.1, on the reverse strand, counting down.
CTCTATGGCGCCGTCGTCGCGGTTGCGCACCCACCCGGCAATGCCGAGGCGCTGCGCGATCGTGCGCGTGAACTCGCGAAAGCCGACTCCCTGCACGCGGCCCGTCACCTCGACGTGCGCGAACACGGGAGTCAACGTCGCGATTTCAGCAGTGCGGTCAGCACCGCGGACAACGCCGCCTCGTCGCTGAGATCCGTTCCACTCGGCACATCGATCGCGCCATCGCGCACGCGCGCCGCGATGCGCTCGAGCGCGTCGGCGACGTCGTGGCCAGCGGCAGCGGCGACGACAGACTCCGGCGCAGCGGCAACCTCCGGAATCTCCTCCTGCCCGCGCGCGGGCGTGAGATCCCACGGCTCCGATTCCTTCATCTCCTCGAGCGACTGCGTGCTCACGGGAGTGAGGCGGCTCATCCATGGCGGCGCGATGTCCGCGATCACGGGCTCCGAAGCGCGCGCGTGCACGGGCTCGGGATCGTGCTCCGGCTCGGGCTCGAGCGCTCCCTGCGCGTGCGAGATCGTGGTCGACGGATCGTCGGCCCACTCGATCGGCTGCTCGTCGATCGAAGGCTCGGTCCCGACGCTCTCCATTGCGAGTTCGGCCTCATTCTCGCCAGCGGTTTCCTCGTCGATGGTCGACTCGGTCTCGTCGGCCACCGGCTCCGCAGGCTGCGCGGGAGTTGCATGCGCGTCTGCGGCCGAGAAGGGCTCGGTCGCCCAGAAGCTGTCGACGTTGAGTCGCGGACGGTGCGCGGCCTGATCAAAGGAGAACTCGGTGGACTCGAGCCGAAGCCCATCGATCGCGGGAGTTTCGCCATCGGTGGACGCCGACTTCAGCAGGCTATTCGCATCGTCGTAGGCGATCACCTCGATCGAGTGCTCGTCCGTCAGGTCAGGAGTCGCGGCGGTGAGCTCGATTTCCTCATGCTCGAACTGCTCGAACACGAGGCGGTCGTCATCCTCGACGTCACTGCTCGCGAGCAGCGACTCGGCGTCGAGCGTCTGCTCCGGGAGCAGCAGCGGCGCCGGGGTCCAATCGCCCTCGAAGTCGGGCTCCTTCTCGATGCCGGCTGCGGGCGCGTCAGCGGCCATGTGCGTCGAGCCATCGGCAGCACTCGAACTGGGGAGCTGGGCGAGCTCCTGCGCCTGCTCGACCGCTTGCTCCGGCGCACGATCCGCGACGGGAGTGGCGGGTGAGGAGCTCGGCGGCGTGAAGAGCTGCGCGGCGCGGCGGCGGCTCAGCTCGAGCGGGCCGGTGCTGCCCTCGCCCGAATTCGGACGCGGCGAGAAGAATGGCTTGGCAGCGGTGCGGCGCGGGGGCTGCTTGGGGAGGTCTTCCGGGCTGTCTTCCATCAGCACTCCTGGGGCGCAATTGGTCGGTAAAGCTCAGCGCCTGCGTACGATATATGGTAAATGAAGCTGACGGGCGGCGCTCAGGAAGGCCAGCCGTACTTCCCTATGAGCGGGACGAATCTCGCGGGTCCGATGTCACGCCGCTCCAGCTCCGCTCCACGCTTGGTAAAGAGGGTCAGCACCTGCTCCTCCCTGTCGCCGATCGGGATGAGCATGCGCCCCCCGTCCGACAGCTGCTCGGCGAGGGGGGTCGGCACGGTGGGCGACCCCGCGGTGACGAGGATCGCATCGTAGGGCGAGTAGTCGCGCCAGCCGAGCGTGCCGTCGCCGCCGAGGAGCGAGACGTTGGACGCGCCGGCCGCGCGAATCGCATCGCGCGCCTGCGTCACCAGCGCGCCCACGCGCTCGATCGAGAACACCTGTGCGGCGAGATGCGAGAGCAGCACCGTCTGATAACCGGAGCCCGTGCCGATCTCGAGCACGCGCTCCTTCCCCGTCAGCGCGAGCAGCTCGAGATATTGCGCGTGCGTGCTCGGCTGCGAGATCGTCTGCCCGTTGCCGATCGGCAGCGCGCTGTCCTCGTACGCGCGATGCCGCATCGCGGTCGGCACGAAGAGGTGGCGCGGCGTGAGGTCGAAGGCGCGCAGCACCGAGAGATCGCGCACCCCTCGCTCCTGTAGCGCTTCCACGAGCCTTCTGCGGCCGCCGGGCTGCTCGCCGCTCATGGCTCCGACCACCAGAGCTTCGCCTCATCGAGCATCTTCAGATGCGTGAGATCGAGCGTGAGCGGCGTGACCGAGATGTAGCCATCCGCCACTGCGCGGAAATCCGAATCCGCGGCGCCGCTCCACGACGCAGACCCGCCGCCGATCCAGTAGATCTCGCGCTTCCGCGGATCCTGCAGCTTCATCAGCGAGTCCGAATACACGCGGCGTCCCAGACGCGTGAGACGCACGCCCTTGATGTCCTTCGCGGGGCGCGGCGGCATGTTGACGTTGAGCAGCGTGTCCCTCGGCATCTCGAGCGCGGTCAGATGCCTGAGCAGCGCGGCGACCGCCGGGATCTGGTCGGTCAGCAGCGCGGGGTCCGCCATGAGCTCGCCGCCCGCGAACGAGAGCGCGATCGAGGGAATTCCCAGCGAGACGCCCTCCATCGCCGCGGCGACGGTGCCGGAGTACAGCACGTCCTCGCCCATGTTCTGCCCGTGATTGACCCCGCTCAGCACGAAGTCCGGGCGCTTCGGCATCAGCGCCGCGATCGCGAGCATCACGCAATCCGTCGGCGTCCCATCCACCTGCCACCGATTCTCGCCGCGCGCGACGGGACGAATCGGTTGATGCAGCGTGAGAGAGTGGCTCGTCGCGCTCTGCTCGCGATCCGGCGCGCACACCGTGACATCGCCGAGCATTTCGGCGCATTTCACCAGGCAGTCGAGACCGTGCGCGAGGATCCCATCGTCGTTGCTGCACAGAAAGAGCATCAGACCGGCCCGCGCGAGCGATGGCGCCAGATCGTGCGCACCACACGCAGCGAGTCATCCCACGCGCGGAAGTGGCTTGGCGCACCGTAGGTGGTCGGCACCTCGACGCTCGCGATGCGAAAGCCCCTGCGCACGGCGTCGATCAGCAACTCCGTCTCGTACTCGTAGCGATCGCCGGTCGCGTGAATGGCCTCGAGCACCTCGCGCCGCATCGCGCGATATCCCGATTGCGCGTCGGGCACCGGCACGCCGACGATCGCGCCCACCGCCGCGCTGGCGAGCGCGTTGGTGACGCGCCGCCCCATCGGCATGACGCCGCGCGTCCGATCACGCGCTCCGATCACCACATCCGCATCCGCGAGCGCGGCGAGGAGATCGGGAGCGCGCGCCGGATCATGCTGGCCATCCGCATCGATCGTGATCACCGATGCCACATGCGCATCGAGCGCAACCACGAAGCCCGCACGAAGCGCCGCGCCCTTGCCGTGGTTCACATCGAGGCGCACGACGCGGTCGCAGCTTACCTGCGCCACATCATACGTGTGATCGGATGATCCGTCGTCGACGACGATGAGCATCGCGTTCGGCAGCGATGCACGGAGCCCGCTCGCGACCGATGCAAGCGTCCCTGCCGCATCGTACGCCGGGATGACGCAGGCGACGTCGCTCACGAGCGAGGAGAGTCTCCGCCGAGGATGTTCAGGACCTCGGCGAGCTCCTGCTCGATGGAGGCGAGCGTGTGCACATCGAGCGCCTTGCGCGCGCTCGGCTTGAGCTGCCCCTTCTTGCGGTGCTCGTCGACCTTCTGGCGCGCCCCGTCGATGGTGTATTTCTCGATGTAGAGCAGGTGCTTCACGAGCACCACGAGCTCCACCTCGCGCCGCTGGTAGACCCGGTTCCCCGAGCGATTCTTCGCCGGGTTCAGGAACTTGAACTGGCTCTCCCAGTATCGAAGGACGTGCGGCTTGAGTCCCGTCAGCTCGCACACTTCCCCGATCGAGAAGAACTCCTGCACCGGCTCCGCGATCATGAGTCTCCCTCCGCTCGAAGCTCGCGCCGCATCAGCTCACCGATGGCGGCACGGGGTGGTTGATGCTCGAAGAGTATCCTGTACACCGCATCGACGATCGGCATCTCGATTCCCTCTCGCGCCGCGAGCGCGCGCGCGCTGTGAGTCGTCATCACTCCCTCGGCTACCGTGTGCCGCACCGCCAGCGCCTCATCGAGCGACACCCCGTGCGCGATCTCGACGCCGAGCGAGCGGTTGCGGCTGAGCGCACCGGTGCACGTGAGCACGAGGTCGCCCATTCCGGCGAGCCCCGCGAACGTGAGCGGCGACGCTCCCATCTTCACGCCGAGCCGCGTCATCTCGGCGAGCCCGCGCGTGATGAGCGCGGCGCGCGCGTTGAAGCCCATCCCGAGCCCCTCGGCGATCCCGGTCGCCACCGCGATGACGTTCTTGAGCGCGCCGCCGAGCTCGACGCCCATGACATCGTCGTGCGTGTAGACGCGGAATTCATCACCCGAGAGCGCGCGCTGCACCATCGCGGCTGCCTCGGCGTTCGCGGACGCCGCGACGACGGCCGTCGGCTGTCGCGCGACGACCTCAGCGGCGAAGCTCGGCCCTGACAGCGCGACGATCGCGTGACGCGGATACTGCTCGGCGAGGATGTCGCTCATCACCGCGAGGGTCTCGCGCTCGATTCCCTTCGTCGCGACGACGATGGTGGCGTCGGCGCCGATCGCGGTCATCGCCGTGCGCGTGATGCTGCGCAGCACGTGTGATGGCGTCGCGAAGAGTACGAGCGCCGCGCCGGTGCACGCACTGGCGAGATCCGCGTACGCGACCACGCCGTCGTGGAGTCTCGCGCCCGCGAGGAAGCTCGTGTTCTCGTGCGATGTGTTCACCGCGGCGACGACCTCGGGCTCGCGCGCCCACAGCGCGACGCCATGGCCGTTCCGCGCGAGCAGATCGGCGAGCGCGGTTCCCCACGCACCGGCGCCAACGACCGCGCATCGCATCAGGCCGCAGGCCTCGCGCGACGGAAGCGGTTCTCTTCACCGCGCCTGAGCCGTCCGATATTCGCGCGGTGCGTCCAGAACACGAAGATCGTGATCGCAGCGCAGGCGATCGCGATCGGTGATGTCAGGCCATACATGATCATCACCGCGATCGTGAGCGTCACGGCGCTCGTCAGCGACGCGAGCGAGACGTATCCGGAAAGCCAGAGCACGAGTGCGAACACCGACAGCGAGATCAGCGATGGCAAGGGCGCGAGCGCGAGGAAGACACCGCCGGCGGTGGCGACCCCCTTTCCACCGCCTCTCAGCAGCAGGAAGATGGACTTCACATGCCCAAGGATCGCCGCGACTCCGAAGGCGATTGCCCACAGCACCGGATCCGACGGTGCGAATCGCGGCGGCAGCAGGAGCACGGGGAGCGCGCCCTTCGCCATGTCGAGCAGCATCACGACGCTCGCGATCTTCCATCCCATCACGCGGAACACGTTGGTCGCCCCGAGATTGCCGGAGCCGTGCTCGCGAAGATCGATTCCCCTGAAGAGCTTCCCCGCGAGATACGCGAATGGAATCGAGCCGGCGACGTACGAGATCAGCAATCCCGCAAGAGGCATCATTTACGCGGCGCGGCTCCGCAACAGGATGCGGAGCGGGCTGCCATTGAAGCCCCACGCCTCGCGGAAGCCGTTGTGCAGGTAGCGCACATAGTGCTCCGGCACGAGATCGGGATGATTCCCGAACACCGCGATGGTCGGCGGCTCGATCTCGACCTGCGTAGCGTACAGCAGCTTCACCTCGCGGCCCGCGGCCTGCGGCGGCTGCAGCCGTGCCGTGAGCTCGCCGAGCGTGGTGTTCACCTGCGCAGTCGAGATGCGCTTCTTCCGCTCCGCATCCACGAGCAACACGCTCTCGAGCACCTTCGTCACGCGCTGGCCCGTGAGCGCCGACGTGAAGATGAACGGTACGAACTTGAGAAAGGGTGCCTTCTCGCCGGCCTCCTTTTGGAACTTCTGTGCCGACTTGTCGGTCTTCTCTTCCTTGATATCCCACTTGTTCACGACGATGATCAACCCGCAGCCATTCTCCCACGCGAGCGTCGCGATCTTGAGATCCTGGTTCTCGAGCCCGACAACGGCGTCCAGCATCAGCACGCACACCTGCGCACGCTCGATGGCACGCCGCGTGCGAAGCGACGAATAGAACTCGATCCCGTCGTCGATCTTCGACTGGCGACGCAGCCCCGCCGTGTCGACGAAGGTGAGCGTCTGCCCGTGATACTGCATTGGTGTGTCGATCGCGTCGCGCGTCGTCCCCGCCTCCGAGTTCACGACGAGCCGCTCCTCGCCGAGGAGCTTGTTCACCAGCGACGACTTGCCGACGTTCGGACGCCCGATCACCGCGACGCGCAGCGACCCCTCATCCTCGGGCATCTTCTCGGGGAATCTCGACACCACCTCGTCGAGTAGATCACCGGAGTTCTTACCGTTGATTGCCGACACCGGAATCGGATCGCCTGCGCCGAGATTGTAGAACTCGTAGAAGTCGGTGGAGCGCGGATCGTCGACCTTGTTGGCGACGAGGAGCCAGGGCTTCCGCGCATCGCGCAACAGCTCGACGACGCGCTGGTCCTGCGGGTGCAGCCCGGTTTTCGCGTCGACCACCAGCAGCAGAAGATCCGCCTCGGCGATCGCCTGCATTACCTGCTTCTGAATCTCGACGTCCATCGGCACCGACCGATCGTCGGTCAGGCCGCCGGTATCGACGAGCCAGAATGCGCGCCCGCCCCACTCGGCGCGTGCGAAGTGCCGGTCGCGCGTCGTTCCCGCTTCCTCGCTCACGATGGCCGAGTCGCTGCTGGCGAGCCGGTTGAAGAGCTGCGACTTGCCGACGTTCGGGCGTCCAACGATGGCGACAACGGGGATGTTTCCGGACTCGGTCATGCGGCACTCGCAGTATGAAGCTGCGACGCGGCGTCGCTCAGGTCTTCGTTCGACAGGACGTCGAGAAAGTCGTACGACGGTACGAGCGGAATCGAAAGCTCCTCGCGCAGTGCGGCGAATGGAAGATCGTCGAGAAAGAGACCATCGTCGTTGATCGTCTCCGCCGGGATGAGCGCGAGGTCGAGGTCGGTGCGGCCATCCAGCACGCGTCTGAGGTCGGCGCCCACGAGGAGCCCCGCCGCGGTCGTCGTCGGGCCGAAGAGCGAGTTCTCGGCGATGATCTGCTCGAAGTATGCTCCGGTCGACGCATGCAGCTGGTCGAGCAACTCGTTCATCATCCGGCCACCCATCGCGGTACCGGTGACGATCCCGATGCGCCGGCCATCGTGGCGCGGGAGCGATGGCGCACCGTCGGCGACCCGCTTCCGCAAATAGGCGACGGCGCCAATGCCATTCTCGATCTGGACGAAGTCGCCGTAGTGATCGGCGCCCGGCAGCTCCTGGCGTGCGAGCATGTAGAGCTCATCGGAGCCGAACACCCAGCGGTCGCCGCGCTCGCGCAAGGCGCGCTCTTCCCACCGCGCGACGTGCGCGATCAGCTCGTTCGCGCGCTCGATGTTCATCGACTCGCCGGTGTACAGATGCGAGAACTGGGTGAGCCCCACGGGGACGATCGCGGTGGAGAGGACGGCGTCGCCGAGCGACCAGAGATCGGCGATCGACTGCTCGAGGATCGCGCCATCGTTGAGCCCCGGAACGATGACCATCTGGCAGTGAAACTGGATCCCGCCCTCGGCCAGCCGTGACAGCTGATGCATGATGTCGGGGACCTTCGGGTTGTTGAGCAGGATCTTCCGTGCCTCGAAGGGAGTCGCGTGCACCGAGATGTAGAGCGGGGACAGGCGATACTCGAGGATGCGGGCGATGTCCTTGTCCTTCACGTTCGAGAGCGTCGCGAAGTTGCCGTAGGCGAAGGACAGTCGATAATCGTCATCGCGCACGTACAGCGGGGGACGAAGTCCTTTCGGCAGCCCCTCGATGAAGCAGAACTCGCACTTGTTGGCGCAGCGGCGCACGCGTGGCGGCTCGAGAACGATCCCCATCGCCATCCCTTCCGGGCGCTCGATCTCGAAGACGAGCTCCTCGCCAGCGGGCGTGGAGAGCTCGAGGACGAGCTCGTCATCCGCGGTCAGAAATTCCCAGTCGAGAAAATCGTCTAGCTTCCGGCCGTTTACCGCCTGGAGCACGGTTCCGGGAAGGATGCCGAGGTCGGAGGCGACGGTATCGGGAAGAACGCGCGCGACCTTGATCATCGCGCGGCGGTGATGGCTGGATGCACGAAAGGCCACCGGAGATCGCGGCGCGCGAAACGAAGCTCGAAACGCCGGACACGGCTGGCCTTGAACATGATGTAACCTAGGAGATGAGAAGCCCGAAATCAAGGCAGAACATATACTTCGCACACTTAGGCTCACCTATGGTAGCGCAATGAAAAAAGCCCGCCGCGAGCAGCGCGACGGGCTTCGATCGTTCGATTGCAGCCCTGTAGATCAGGGAATCGGATCGTATCTGTACCCGACGATCCCGTTCCCCTCGCCCGTAAGGTTGAAGGGCATCTTCTCCTTCGGTGCGAGGGAGAAGTCCACCGATTGAGTGCTGAGCGGAGCGCCGCTGAGATTGACGAACTGAATTTTCAGCGTCCCCTTCTGCGGCGTCGTGCCGATGTTCTCGATCGCACCCTTGAGCGTCGGCTTGCCTGAGCCGGTAGCGAACTGGTCGAAGGTCACCTTCGACTTCACTTTCTCGCTTGCCGCGAAGGCCACGTTCAACGAATCGTTGTACGCCTTGACGACCTTCGGATCCTTCGATGCCTTCGCCTTTCCCTGATACGCGAGGGCGAGGAGCTGATACTCGTCCGGATTGTTCGGGTCCATCGCCGTGAGCTTCTTGGAGGTGGCGAGCATGCGATCGAAATCACCCGCCTTCCAGTAGACGTTCGCCGCGTTGTACATGCCCGGGCGGAGCCATGGATTCGACTTCTGCGCTACGTCCATGAGCTTGGTCGCGGCCGCTGGCTGGTTCATCGTGAACGCCTGCGTTCCAGCGTCGTAAAGCTGCGCGTCGGAGTAGCCCGCAGGATTCGCGAGCATCTGGTCCCAGAGCGCGCTGACACTCTTTGCGTCGCCGGAGGCGCTCAGCGCCGCCGCGAGCCCGGACTGTGCGTCGGGAGCGCTCGGACTCTTCGGGAAGTCCGCGAGGAACTTCTTGTAGAGATCCGCGGCCTTGAGCATGCCGGCCTTCTTCTCATCGCCAGTCTTCCCCGATGCGGCCACGCGTGTCATCTGCGCGGCCCCCAGCTCGAGGGCGGCCTTCAGGTTGCTGTCCGCGCCCATTTCCGCCGGCATGAGCGCCGCACCGCGCGCGAAGAGATCCGCGGCAGCTGCGGGATCCTTCTTGTTCTGCGCGACCATCCCCTGGAAGTACAGGCTGAGCGCCGACTTCGAATCGATCGAAGTGAGGCGCTTGAGTGCCGCTTCCTGCGCGGGCAGACTATCGGTGTTGACGAGTGCCGAGAGGTGAATCGCGATCGGGCGCATCGCATCGACGCGGGTCGACTGGATTTCGGCCGCACAATCGGGGTTGGATTTCTCCGCTGAGCTCAGGAGCGTGTCCGCCGCTGCGAAAAGATCGACCGACTGATCTTTCCCTTCGACGTAGCCGATGCTCCCCTTGTTGACCGTCTGCGAATCGGGGAACTGCGCGGCCCAGCGAAGGAGCGCCTGGCCGAGTACGTAGTCGTGCCCCGCTTGGTTGTCCTTGAACTTGGACGGGTTCCCCGTGAGCGACGTGACCGCGCCCCGCAGCTTCTTCTGCACATCCTCGGGACGCCCACCGAGCTGCGCGACGGTCAGCGCGTTGTTCGCGGAGTTCAGATCGTCGGGCTTCTTCGTGTTGATCGAGCACGTCGCCGCAGCCGCGGCGGCCTTGTCCTGCTTCTGTGCGAGCACCGGCGACGCGACGATCGCCGACGCGGCGAAGGCGTGCACCATACGTGTATTCCAGCGGATCATCTACTCGTCTCCTCAGTGGTTGCTCGCCGGCTTGCCTGCTCTGCCAACGAAGGTACACTCGGTGTCCCGAGCCGTTCCGCCGCCGCGAGCGCTTCCGCGGACACATCGCGCAGCGAGCGCCCCAGGCGCATCGCAAGACGGCGTACATCGTCGAACTCGGCCTTCGTGCGGCTGCCGCCGCCCGGAAGCGCGACGCGCTTCATGCGCACCGCCTCGCCCTGCACCAGCACCGTCCACTCCTCACGCGGCAGCGCGTGACGCTCCACCGTCGAGCGACGAACTCCGATCGAGCTGCTGTGTACGAACAACGCTCGCTCGACGCGATCCGCGCTCGCCTGCGCGCAGAGCACCTCGACGCGCGTCCCCGGGCGTCCCTTCTTCATCTGCGTCGCGAGCAGCACGACGTCGAGCGCGCCTTCTTCGCGCAGCACGTCGGAGAGTGCGCTGAGCGCCTCGCCATCCATGTCGTCGATATCGGTCGCGAGCTGCACGAGCGTCTCGACCGCAACGCCATTCAGCAGCGCCGGTTCCGCGAGTGTGATGCGCAGCGCGTTCGCGCGATTGGCGAACTCCTTCGTCCCGGCGCCGTAGCCGCTGCGCAGCGGCGTATACGACGCCGGCGCCGGCCCGCTCGAGAGCGCGCGCACGAGCGCAGCTCCGGT
>JALYSW010000103.1 GCA_030854615.1 Gemmatimonadota bacterium | reverse complement strand
ATCAACTCCCAATTGTCCGAGCGTGTGACCTAGTCATCGCGATGCTCCTTCATCGCATTTAGCGTGCGCGGGAATGGGCGACACTGACGCGCACGCTACTCCCGAACTCGTTTCATTTACCGAGCGCACAATCGTTCACGGGGACGACCAGGAACTTTGCGAGGGCTGGCCTCGCGCGACGCACGCGGCCGCTACCGATTGTTCATCGCGAGCCAATGACGAAGCTCGTCGTCACTCACCAAATACCTCGACAGGAGTAGCCAATATCCTGCCTCCGAAAGGTATGCTCCCGACGTCTGCCTAGTGAACGATCGAGGGGTTGGCGCCGCTCGTGCGAACGGGCACGCTGCTGCTCGTCTTGGTGCCGTTCCCGAGTTGCCCGACCGTGTTCAATCCCCAGCAGTACACGGAACCGGCCGTGCTCCGCCCGCATCCGGTTCCGAGGCCCGCCGTGATCTCCGCGAAGGTGATTCCTCCCGACACCGCGGTCGGCACGAGGCGACGCGTCGTCGTGCCATCGCCGACATCGCCTGAGCTGTTTATCCCCCAGCAATACGCGACACCGGCGGCGGTCAGCGCGCACACGTTCGTGGATCCGACTTCGAGATCGGTGAAGGTCAAGCCGCCGGACACCGCGACCGGAACGTTGCTCGTCGTCGTCGCACCGTTGCCCAGCTGCCCGTTCGTCCCATCTCCCCAGCAGTAGGCAGCGCCACTCGTGGAGAGACCGCACGCGGACGCGCTTCCGACCTTTATCATCCTGAATGACACCGAGCCACTCACCCGTGTCGGCGTCTTCTGTGTGGAGGAGGTCGTGCCGCCTCCGAGCTCGCCGTGAGATTGCGTGCCCCAGCAATAGCCGAGATGATCGAAGGTGACGCCGCACGTGACGCCGTGGGTGGAGATGTTGGCGAACGACAGTGCGCCGCTGACCGCCGTCGGCACCGTACGATTCGTCGTGGTACCATCTCCGATCCGGCCGTTCATGTTATTGCCCCAGCAGTACGCTTTCCCTCCCGTAGTGAGCCCGCACGCGACGAGCTGCCCCGACGTGAGGGTGACGAAGTCATCGCCATTCACGACCGGCACAGGAACGTTGGAGTTGGAGATCGTGCCATCGCCGAGTTGTCCCGTGCTGTTGTCTCCCCAGCAATAGCTCTTTCCCGCGGTCGTGATCGCGCACGAAATGCCATCGCCTGTATCAATCGCGCGAAACGTGAGGCCGCCTGCGACGGTCACGGGAACGTCGCTTCCCGGAATACCGGTACCATTGCCGAGTGAGCCATTGAGATTGATCCCCCAGCAGTGGCCCGTGCCCGCCGCGTCGATGGAGCAATTCTGGAATAGCCCGCCGCTCAACTGTGACCTGAGCAGATCTGCACTGGGATTGACGGTGACGAGAGAGGTTGCCGAGCGACTGTCGGAGACCGCGGTGATCGTCGCGGTTCCGTGCGCGATTCCTGTGACGAGTCCGCTCGCCGCGACAGTTGCCGTATGCGTGTCGGAGCTACTCCACGTGACGGTCGCGCCGACAAGGGGATTATGAGCGGCGTCGCGAACATCGGCTACGAGCTGCACGGTCCGGCCAACGAGCACCGTCGGCGCGGTGGGCGTGACCGCGATGCTCGCGGCGGCGGCGCGAACCAGGATGGTGGAAATGCCGATCGTGCCATCGACAGTAGCCGTGATGCTCGCTGCGCCGGCCGTCAAACCGTGCACCATCCCCGAGCCATCCACGGTCGCGACGGCCGGCTCGGTCGAACGCCAAGCGATGTTCTGGCCGGCAAGCGCAGAGCCGCTGGCGTCGAGCGGGATCGCGGAGAGTTGAACCGTGCCGTCGACACCGATCGTGGGCGCGGCCGGTGTGACGTCGACGCTGTTCACGCCGGATGGAGACGTGGGCGCCGGGTCTCCGGAACCACCGCAAGCAGCGATCAACGCCGCGAGGAGACAGTAGACGGGGCGGCGACACTTCGACTTCGACAATGACATGGGGAGCCTCGAGGCGGGGTTCGGCGTCCGGTCTCATCAGACGATCGTGTCCGCGTCTGCGGCACCAGCTGCGGTGCCGTTCGACTCCTGGCGAGTCGGGCGAGTCAACGACAAAAACGGCCCGCCATGGGGGCGAGCCGCGCACGAGTCTGAGAATCGAACTGGGGAATTAGGGGCGACTGTCAGCACGGGGTGACATGCTATTGATTCACACTGACGAGAGGCCTTGATGACTCAGCGCGAAGCAAGAATCCGTCGCTGGCTGGCGAACCTCATTTATCCGCGGGGGAAGCAAGAAGCCATCGCTGCCTCCGAGGAGTGGCTTGCAAGGAAGGAGGCCGCGCGACAACAGTATCACCGCATCTGGTCCCAGGCGCACGACTCTCCGGATTACGTCAAGCAGGAATGGGGCGAGATGTATCGGCGACTAGCGGACCTCGGGTCGGAGCTGTAGTCGTTATCGAGCGAGAACTGCGCGTGCAGCATCGACCAGAACGACCGCGAAATGTGGTTGCCAGGTGCAGCGCGCGCGCACACATTCGACTCGTGAACGCTCCGCTCGATCTCGACTCGTGCCTGCGAGCAGCCGTCTTCGCTCACGTCGAGCAGCTGCGACGCGCCTCCGGCGGCGTCGTGACCGCAACCGATCTCAAGGCGGGAATTCAATTCGAGGGGCAGCGTGTGCCGATCTGGATCCAGCAGCGCGGCATCTACAAGCCGAGGATGCTCGGCAACGCGACATGAGCGACATTGCACGACGGCAGTTCCTGCGCATGAGCGCCGCCGCCGGAGCGGGGTTGATCGCGGGCGCCTGCTCGACTGATCGCCGCTCGACGAACGACGCAGCTCCTGCAGGAAGCGCGGACGCAATGGACTCCGCCTCCTTCCATCCGGGACCCGCCGATGTCACCCTGCGCATCGCTCCCCTGCTCGTCGAGCTCGCACCGAATCGCATCATTAGCACGGTCGGATACAACGGCAGCGTTCCCGCTCCGATCCTTCGCCTCAAGGAGGGGCGCGCGGTGACGGTCGAGCTGATCAACGACACGGACACGCCGGAGCTCGTGCATTGGCACGGTCAGCTCGTGCCATCAAGCATCGACGGCGCCTCAGAAGAGGGAACGCCACTCGTCCCGCCGCACGGCACGCGCCGTTATAACCTCACACCGAAGCCGGCGGGCACGCGGTGGGTGCACACGCACGCTTATTCCGGCTCTGATCTCAATCGCGGCATGTACACCGGTCAGTTCGGGTTCGTCTACATCGAAGCTGCGAGCGAGTCCGGGAACTACGACCGCGAACTTTTCCTCGCTACTCACGAGTGGGAGCCCTTCTTCGGCGCGGAGGAAATGGGCACCGACGCCGAAACGTGGCCGCAGGGCACGGTGCCGCAGCCGTCGCCGGCCGATCCCAAACCGAATGGCTACGAAATCGGATACCGCGCCTTCTCGATCAACGGGAAATCACTCGGATCCGGCGAGCCGTTGCGCGTGAGGCGCGGTGAGCGCGTGATGTTCCGCATCCTCAACGCCAGCGCAACCGAGAACATTCAGCTCGCGCTGTCTGGACACGAGTTCGAGGTTGTCGCGCTGGACGGCAATCCCGTTCCTACCCCCCGCAAAATGCGCGTGCTCGCGCTGGGGGTTGCGGAACGCATCGATGCGATCGTCGAGATGAACAATCCCGGCGTCTGGATCCTCGGCACGCCCAAGGATGATGACCGGCGCGACGGCATGGGGATCGTCGTCGAATACGCAGGGGCGTCCGGGAAACCACGCTGGATCGCACCGCCGAAGTCGCCGTGGGACTACACCATCTTCGGCGACGGGCGTGACGTCCCAATTCCCGATCAGGCCATCCTGATGACGCTTGGGAAGATCAATGGCGGCACGCATGGGTTCAATCATTGGACGATTAACGGCCAGCAGTACGAGCACAGCACGCCGATCGAGATTCACGAAGCGCGCCGCTATCGCTTGTCCTTTCGCAACCTGGCCGACGATCCACATCCGGTGCACCTGCACCGGCACACGTTCGAGCTCGTGGCCGTGAACGGCAAGGCAACCGGTGGAGTGATGAAGGACACGGTGGTCGTCCCGGGCTTCGGAACGCTGGACGTCGACTTCGTCGCGGACAACCCTGGTGCAACGCTCCTGCATTGTCACCAGACACTTCACATGGACTACGGCCTCATGCGCCTGCTCAAATACGCGTGAATACGAGTGACCAGTCGTGTGAGTATTCGCGCCGGCACACGTGATTGAATGACATTTCAAATCATCCTGGCGCTGATCGCCGTGATCGCGGGCGCTGTGGCGTCAGTCGTCGGGTTCGGCATCGGGAGTCTGCTCACGCCCTTGCTCGCGATACGGGTCGGCACCCAACTGGCAGTCGCCGCGATCGCGATCCCGCACGTCTTCGCAACCGCGCTCCGCTTCTGGCGGCTGCGCGCACACATCGATCGCCGCGTGCTCGTGAGCTTCGGTGTCACCAGCGCGGCGGGAGGACTGGCTGGCGCGCTGTTCCATTCGTTCGCCACGAGTCGCGCGCTCGCCATCGTGTTCGGAGCCATTCTCATTTTCGTCGGCACGAGCGAGCTCTCGGGGCTGGCGAGCCGAATGCGATTCAGTGGGCCCGTCGCATGGATCGCGGGAGCCGTTTCAGGCGTCTTCGGCGGTCTGGTAGGTAACCAGGGCGGAATTCGCTCCGCGGCACTCCTTGGTTTCGATGTCGAGAAGCAGGCCTTCGTAGCAACCGCCACGGCAATCGGACTCGTCGTCGATGCCGCGAGAATGCCCGTCTACTTCGCAACGCAGTGGCGAGAGCTCTCGGCCATTTGGCCCCTCGTGCTCATCGCGACCGCAGGCGCGCTCGTTGGAACGCTCGTTGGCGTGCCCGTGCTGCGACGAATTCCGGAGAATCTCTTTCGACGGATCGTCGCGGTCATTCTCGTGCTGCTCGGCGTCTACATGCTGACAACAGGACAGCCGCGATGAGACTACGTCTCCGCGGTGTCGCGCTCCCCGCTCGCGCCGAAGATCTCATTCCAGTACTCCGCCTCCCACTGCCGCTCGAGCGCACGGCCACCCGGCCGGCGTGGATCGCGGGTTCCAGGCAGGCGCGCTTCGCCGTGCTCGATGGGACCGCCAAGTGGCTCGCTTGCGGTGCTGCGCGCTGCGCCACCCTCGCCGGGATGCGCGAGCGCTTCCGCGTAGCGCTGCGCCTTGATGCGCATCTCGCCCAGAAAGCGATCGAGCGCCGCCTCACCCACATCGTCCACGAGCTTGGGAATCAGCCCCTTGATGAGTATCAGGCGCTCGCCAGCCGAGAGCTCCTGCGCGCCGCGAACGAGATCGCGGATCGTCGCATGATCGAGCCACGCATAGAAGGGGCTCTTCCTCGCATCTATCGTCAACGTCGCACCCGACTGGTTTGGGAGGTCGTCGTAATCGCTCCCTGTATGATACGAAGGGTTTCCAGAATCAGATAGTCGCGGTCCCCGGCTCGCCTCACCATTCGGGCGGATTGCACTCCGGGCACTGGATGTTGACGAACTTCAGACACTCCAGCACGTCATGCGCCGTCCACGGCCAATCCGGCCGTCCCGGCTGCGTGGTCGCATAAATCTCGCGATATCGGTCCGTAATGTAGAGCGAGGTCATCGGCTGCCCCGCGGCATCCACAGCACCGACGCGAACATGGAATCGTGCGTCTGCATCGAGCAGCAGCGGGATTGGCCAGCGCCAGTCGTCCGGTGCGGTGCTAAGATCCGCCACGCGCACCGCCAGCACCCTTCCCTCCTCTGCTTCGATCGCAGCTCGATCGCGCATCAACGCGTCGAGCAACAGCGCCGCAGCAGGATCGAGGACGCCCGCGCCGAGCATGAGAATGACCAGGTCAAAGCGCACGCGAAGACTGTCGATCGAGATCGCGCCTCCGCTCGCAAGCGGCAACGTGGCGTCGGGGAAGAGCTCGCCGGTCCCGCCAGGGCTGTTGCTTGGGTTCCGCATTCGGCCATCTCGAGAGCGTGTATGGCGTCCGTGATGAGAGGTGGCACTCCCAGCACCAGTAACGGCGCGGCGACCGCGAACGCGATGTTCTTCGTGCCGTGGTGCTGAGCAGACTGAGGCTTCGGCAATCCTGAGAGGACGATTCATACATGTTCCGGACAGACGCTGCGCTGACCTCTCGCTGATCGCGCGCTGACAGCTGCCCCCTACGCTACCCGCGGTTAGTCGCGTCGTGATCGCCGCCCGTCGAGGACTCGAAGAGGAAGCTAATGCGCTGCGCCGTGCTGTTCGCTCTCTTCGCTATCGGTTCCGCTATCCGTCCGCTGCACGCATTCGGTCAGAATGATCTTCCGACGCATGCCGATGGCTACGAGGACAAACCCAAAGCCAGCGACGTCGAACAGAAAGCGCCACCGGGATACGTGGGCATGACGGAAGTCATTTCCGCACATTCCGTGGGCAATAAGCCAACGACGGCCGCCAACAGCTACGACACTCATCTGACCATCAGCAACCTGGTACTAAGCTGTCCGCAGGCGGATGGGGCCGTTGATGGGACGGGCGAGCTCGCCGTAGGGGTCGATTACAAACTCGTACATGCAGGAGTTACGAATTTTCTCCACGTGAACACGAGCGCGAAGGCCAAATACAAGGGAACGGTCGGTGATGACGCCAGGCTGAAGGATCCGGTGATCGCCGAAATCGACTTTGTCTTCGACCAGTCGGGCAGCACCCGCCAGCAAAACGGCACCATGACCACGACGCCGCCGAGCCATGACTCGGAGCACATCACGATGCAAGTCCACGCCATACAGAACAAGCTCGATCTTACTTTCGTTGGTTATTCTGGCGGAGATCCTAACAGCATTCACTTTGAGCGGGCGCTAGGTATGACCATGGCGATCACCTACTTTGGCGGCATCTTTCACGCGATGGCCGAAACCGGCTCGCTGCAGGCGGATAGCTGCGCAAAGATCGTGTTCGATCCACCAAGCCGATCCCGCATGCCGGTGCTGGGCAGTGACGTGAAGGGGAACGGGTTCATCACGACAAGGGGCGGAGAGGGCGTAAGAGGGAGCTTCGTTGATCTGCGACCGCTCATCGGCGGCAGGAGCGTCACGGCCGTCGACGAATCAACCGACCCCGGATCGGCGGCGATATTCACGTACACGGCGCCCAACAAGAAGGTCGACAGTGCGGGCTTCGCCGCCTCCGCGACATCACGCGCCGGGACCGCGAACGCAAACTGGGTTACCGGGCTAGGCACGGATTGGAGCGGCCAGATTTACGTTTCTCGCGTCATTGACGGAGATGCGGGTGACAACGACCTCCAGACATGGAATCATTTCGAGGCGACGCGGATCACGATCAACGTGACGGATGGCGCGGGACACGCCAGTGGCTACGCCGAGGCGAGAAGCACGGACATCAATAGACAGAAGGCGCTTCGCCGCGGAGTAATCGTCATGATCCCGGACAACAGCTCTAGCAACTACGGAACAACACAAGGAGATTCGCCTGCCAAGGTCGACGTGAATTTCGACCAGGCGAGCGGAAGCTATTCGATAGTCGCGGGCTTCGGACCGTTCGCCCCGGGGAGTTCCCAGTCGAGCAGTTGCATACGAGACAAGTGCACGGCAGAAGTTTTGCCCTTTTACATTGCGTCGATCTTGCCCGGAATCGGAGGGAAGTCCGACGATCTCAATCATGAGCACGGATCGCAAACCACCGTAACCCGAACATCGGACGATCCGGCAAGGGGCAAGGAACCCTTACCGTGACTTGGGACCTGGCTCGCCAAGGCACTACAAAATGAAGCGCTCGGCGTCATGCACTGTCTTGGTATAGCGGCTCGAAACGACATGAGCTTCGGCCATGCGCACAAACCGTGGCATCGTATTGTCGACGACGTGCATTTCGTGAACACGAGGAGTGTCGGCCGCCCGAAGGACGGTGATCCGCGCACCGGTAATCTGCTCCTCGATGTGACCGCATTCGCGGAGTTCCTGCGCACGGACGGGAAGCGTACGACACCGACGGAGAGCGCGTCCCCCACCACGGTCAAGTGATCCGAATGACGACGGTTCCGCACCCCCCCACGCTCGATCGTGGTGCCGAGAACGCTCCAATCCTGCGCAGACTCTCGACGCTCGATCGGTTTCTCCCGTTCTGGATCTTTGCAGCCATGGCTGTCGGCATCGCGCTCGGAAGCGTGTATCCGGGGCTCGGCGCCGCGCTCGATCGAGTGCAGATCGCTGGCATCTCCGTGCCGATCGCCATTGGATTGTTGTGGATGATGTATCCGGTGCTCGCCAAAGTGCGATACGAAAGCATCGGCGCCCACATTCGGGACACGAAGCTCCTTGGCACTTCGCTCCTGCTGAACTGGGTACTGGGCCCGCTCGTGATGCTCGGCCTAGCGTGGTTGTTCCTGCCGGATATGCCGGCGTATCGAAATGGCCTCGTACTCATCGGTCTCGCGCGCTGCATCGCGATGGTGCTGATCTGGAACTCCCTGGCGTGCGGCTCGGGCGAACTCGCCGCAGTGCTCGTGGCACTCAACTCGGTCTTTCAAGTCTTGACGTACTCCGTGTTGGGCTGGCTCTTTCTGACGGTGATTCCGCAGTGGTTCGGCGCCGACACGACGACGCTGCACGTGTCCATGGAACAGATCGCACGGAGCGTCGGCATCTTCCTCGGCGTTCCATTGATCGCCGGATTCCTGACCCGAAAGTTCCTGGCCGCGCGAAAGGGCGGCGCGTGGTACGACGACGTGTTCATGCCGAAGTTCGGGCCCACGGCGCTTCTGGGGTTGCTCTACACCATCGTACTGATGTTCGCGATGCAGGGGCATCGCATTCTCGAGCTGCCATTCGACGTGCTGCGCATCGCGTTACCGCTGCTTGTGTATTTCGCGGTGATGTTCAGCCTCGCCTTCTGGCTGTCCTGGCGCCTCGGTTTCGACTACGAGACGACTGCGTCGCTGTCGTTCACGGCGGCCGGAAACAACTTCGAGCTGGCCATCGCCGTGGCCGTCGCAACCTTCGGGATCGGCTCGGGTGAAGCGCTGGCGGCGGTGGTCGGACCGCTCATCGAGGTGCCCGCGCTCATCGGACTGGTCTACGCGTCGCTCTGGGCGAGACGGCGATTCTTCCCCGCGCCATTGCGCGCACATCGAATCTGAATGGTCCCGCCGCTGGGGCCCGGAGAAACAAGCCGGTACGGGGCCGTCCGACGGTCTGGTTTGATTCGAAGTCTTCGGAGCTTTCGTACCGACCTAGTGCTCGGCAGCATCGACCCAAGACAATGGCGAGATCATTGGGTCGTAGTGTGCCAGCATTGACTCTCACCAGTGGATGATTCGTTCGACCGCGGGCACGTGTGCCAGACGTATTCCCAGCGCGAACGCTGCGAGAAGCGATCCAACGTAAATGGCGATGAGTGGAACGGAGAGATTGCGTCGGGCGAGCCAGCCCAGCGTCACCCTTTCCGGATTGGCAATTAGCGTCCTGCTGGGCGTGGGGTTCGATCGGTCGCGCGCAGCGGTCGTCATCCTGCGCTCGTGCGCGATAACCGAAGGGCCATAGTCGTCGGGATGAATCTGGACGTCGTGAACGAGCTCCTCGAGAAACGCGAGATTCTTCGCGACGACATCGATCCATGACTCGTGCACTGTCGGCTTGCGCTGCAGGCGTGCAAACTCAGAGGATGCCTTCTGCGACACGGATGCCGCAAGTCGCTGCTCCGTACGATCGCGCCAGCGCGGAAATGAGCTTTCGATCTTGAACTTCCAGCTCGCCTGCTCGTACGTCGAACTGAGTGCAACCAATTCCTGTCGGCACTCAACGGCGGTTTCAATTGGCCTTGGCATGTGTCTCACTCGCGTCTCGACGGCTCACTGACGCATCGCCGCGTGCACGATGCGGGCCCCGATCGGCGGGCGCTCCGGCGTCCGTTGCAAAAATGCGCTCCGCAACACTGATGACGCCCCGGCGGACCATGTTCGTCGACCCGACCGAGGTCGTCGACTCCAGATCCGTATCCGACACCGGCTCGCTGCGCTTTTCACTGATTCGAGCCAAACTTTAAAGGCCCGGCGACCTTGTACGTACTGAAGATGATGCCGGAAATGCTTTCGTGCTGACGAGCTCGAATGCGCGTGGCCGGGTTCCCTCCGCGAAGAAGCGCTTCCCCGTGCCCAACAGGAGCGGATAGACGACCAGCAGGACTTCTTCGGCAAGCCCATGTTCGAGCAGCGTCGATGTCAGCGTAGAGCTACCCGAGAGTATGAGGTCCGGGCCGTCCTGCGATTTGATGCGGCGAATGCCCTCGATGATGTCCGGTCCAACGCCCTCGAACGGGCCCCATGCAAGTGTTTCCGGATGGTGGGTCACGATATATTTTATCGCCGCATTGAGGCCGTCCGCCATCGGAGTGCTCGGCGCCGCACGTGCGCCCATTAAATGTGACTATGACGGTGTTACCCACCCGTTATGCGTGGCCGTTGTCCCGCGTCAAGGCCGCCCTTTCATAGGTCCTGCAACGTCGACCGCTCCTTCCACAACGAGTAGATCGCCGGAATCACTACCAGTGTAAGAATCGTGCTCGTGATCATCCCCCCCACCATCGGTGCCGCAATCCGCTTCATGACGTCAGCGCCAGTGCCCTGACTCCAGAGAATCGGAAGCAGGCCGGCAGTGATCGCGGTGACCGTCATCATTTTGGGACGGACGC
>JALYSW010000137.1 GCA_030854615.1 Gemmatimonadota bacterium | reverse complement strand
CACCACGATCAGCAGGTGCGAAAGGGGACGCGCTATCCCTATCTCACCGCCGCGCCGAATCTCGCGGTGATCCTCGCCCGCTACGCGCAGGATGATGCGACGCTGGTCGCGGGGATCCTGCACGACGTCGTCGAAGACTGCGTGCGCGACGGCTACACATCAGAGATGCTGGCGCGCCGTGTGGGCGACAAGTTCGGGGAGCAGGTGCTCTCAACGGTGCTCGCCGTCATCGAGCGCCGCTACGACGACGAAGGGATCGAGCTCTCGCACGGCGAGCGGAAGGACGATCTTCTCGACCGCCTCGAGCACGCGGACGTCCGCGCGCGCTGGATCGCCGCCGCCGATCATCTGCAGAGTGGCGGAACGCTGCTCGCCGATCTCCGTCGCACCGACTTCCCCGAGGCCGTGTGGTCGCGCTTCACGTCGGGGCGCGAGGCGACGATCCGCTCGTACCGGCGCCTGTACGACCGGCTCGTCGCGGTAGGCTTTCGCGCGCCCGAGTATCCGATCATGGAGGAGCTGCACGACATCGTGCGCTCACTCGAGCACTACGCCGGCGAGGACACCCGCTCGGGATAAGTGCGCGCGACGTAGGCCTCGAGGATCGCGAGGAATTCGGGGACGATGTGGTCGCCCTTCAGCGTCAGCTTGAGCTTCCCATCGACGTACACGGGCGCCTTCGGCTCCTCGAACGTCCCCGGCAGCGAGATCCCGATGTTCGCGTGCTTCGATTCACCGGGTCCGTTCACGATGCACCCCATCACCGCAACGCGCATCTCCTCGACACCGGGATGCCGCTCGCGCCACATGGGCATCTGATCGCGCAGATACGTCTGGATGTCCTCCGCCATGTGCTGGAAGAACGTCGACGTCGTGCGCCCGCACCCCGGACACGCGGTCACCTGCGGCGTGAACGACCGCAGTCCGAGCGACTGCAGGATCTGCTGCGCGACCTGCACCTCCTCCGTGCGATCGCCGTCGGGCTTCGGCGTGAGCGAGACGCGAATCGTGTCGCCGATTCCCTCGCTCAGGAGAATCGACAGCCCCGCGGTGCTCGCGACCACACCTTTCGTACCGAGCCCCGCCTCAGTGAGCCCGAGATGCAACGGGTAGTCGCACCGCGCAGCGAGCCGCCGATACACCTCGACGAGGTCCTGCACCAGCGAGACCTTCGCCGAAATGATGATGCGGTCGCGGCCGAGCCCGACTTCCTCGGCGACGAGCGCAGAGCGCAGCGCACTCTCGAGCATCGCCTCGATGTAGACGTCGTGCGCATCGAGTGGCTCCGGACGCTTCGCGTTCTCGTCCATCATCACGGTGAGCAGGTCCTGGTCGAGCGAGCCCCAGTTCACGCCGATGCGAACGGGCTTGCCGTTCGCGACCGCGATCGAGACGATCGTACGGAAGTTGTCGTCGCGCCGCTTGCCGCCGACGTTGCCTGGATTGATGCGATACTTCGCGAGGGCGCGCGCGCAGTCGGGATACTTCGCGAGCAGCAGATGCCCGTTGTAATGAAAGTCGCCGATGATCGGGACGTCGACGCCCATGTCCGACAGGCGCCGCACGATCTCGGGGACCGCCGCAGCCGCGGGCTCGTTGTTCACCGTCACGCGGACGAGCTGCGATCCCGCGGCGGCGAGCGCGGCCGTCTGCGCGACGGTGAGTGCGACATCGGCTGTATCCGTATTCGTCATCGACTGCACGACGATCGGATGCGCGCTCCCGACGGCGACACCACCAATGGTCGTCGTGACGGTGCGGCGGCGGGGCGCGAAGGGCATGATCGAAAGATAAGGCGAGCGGAGCGCGCCGGTAAACGAACGCTGGCAATCCGTACGTAACGCTGTAGACTATCTTTGTCCGACCGTGTACACGTTACAACCCCGGGTACCTGGAGTGCTCATGAAGGACGATCTCGATCAGCCGCCCCGCGCCTATACGACCGCCGACGTCGCCTCGCAGCCGGAGCCCAAAAAAAGGATGGGATGGCGCGGCAAGATCGTGCTCTGGTTCGTCACGCTCATCATCGTCGTCGTGCTCGGCTTCTCGGCATGGGCCTGGTCCACCCTCCACTACGCCTATTCCACCGGCAACCGCGCGGGCTTCGTCCAGAAATTTGCGCAGAAAGGGTGGCTCTGCAAGACGTGGGAAGGGCAGATCGCGATGGCGAATCTCCCAGGCACGACGCCCGAGATGTTCGACTTCTCCGTTCGAAGCGATTCGATCGCGAAGCTCATCACGCAGTCGATGGGACAGCGTGTGGACATCACCTATGAGCAGCACAGCGGCGTCCCGACCAGCTGCTTCGGCGAGACCCAATATTTCGTCACGGGGATCCGCGCGTCGCCGCAGTGAGCGGAAATCCACTGATGACAGCGAGTTAATGCCTTCCCAGCGGCCTCTACTGCTCTGCACGAAGTTGCTATTGCGGCCCGTGCCAGTGCTACATATCTTTTTCTCGGCACCACCCGTTCGCGAACATGCAGACCCGGGCGGAATACTAGCCTTGGGTCTTTTTTATTGTTCGTAAGTGGGTGAGGCTGACGCGATGGCACACAGGCGCGCGTCACGGCAACATTTGTCAGGGCCAGCGCTTCCGCTCCCTGTACAAAATTATATCAGGAGTTGGAAATGCGTGTGACTGGCAAAGTGAAGTGGTTCAATGACGCCAAGGGCTTCGGCTTCATTACCCCCGACAACGGACAGAAGGATTGCTTCGTGCACTACAGCGCGATTCAGGGCAACGGGTTCAAGACGTTGGCTGAAGGCGATGCCGTGGAGTTCGAAATCGTCGAGGGCCAGAAAGGCCCCGCCGCCGAGAACGTGACGAAGCGCTAAATTCTTCGCTTCACTACCACGAATGGGGCGTCACTCGAAAGAGTGGCGCCCCATTTTCGTTTACACCTCAATCACGCGCGTGTTTCGCTGTGTTCAGGCGAGCGACGTCCACGCGCTCTTTACCTGCGCCTGCACCGCGTTCGGCCCTGTCCCGCCCTCCGTCTCGCGACGCTCCACCGATGCCACCGCCGAGAGCGCGTCGAAGACATCGGCACCGAAGCTTGCATGCGCCGCCTTGAACGCCTTGTACGGAAGCGCGTGCAGCTCAACGCCCGACTCCTCGCTCTGCCGCACGAGCGAGCCGACCGCCGCGTGTGCATCGCGGAACGTCGTTCCCTTCCCCACGAGATAGTCCGCGAGATCCGTCGCCATCATGCTGCTCGCCAGCGCCGCCTTCATTTTGTCCGCGCGGAAGGTGATCTCCGCGAGCGCGCCCGCGACACCCGGTAGTACCAACAACATCGTGTCGACCGCATCGAACAGCGCGCGCTTGTCGTCCTGCAAATCCTTGTTGTAGCCGCTCGGCAAACCCTTGAGCGTCGCGAGCAGCGCGGTGAGATCGCCGAGCAGGCGGCCGCCCGATCCGCGCGCGAGCTCGAGCGCGTCGGGATTTCGCTTTTGCGGCATCATGCTCGAGCCGGTGGTGAACGAATCGCCGAAGTGCACGAAGCCGAACTCGCTCGTCCCGTAAATGATGAGATCCTCGGCCACGCGCGAGAGATGGATCGCGAGCATCGAGAGCGTGAACAGCAGCTCGGCGACGAAGTCGCGATCGCTCACGGCATCGATGCTGTTGGGCGAGAGCTGCGCGAAGCCGAGGCTCCCCTGAAGCAGCACGCGCGAGATGGGGAATGCGCAGCCGGCAACGGCGCCGGAACCGAGGGGAAGAACGGCGGCGGCGCGGCCCGCTGCTGCAAGCCGCGCGCGGTCGCGGTCGAGGGGCCAGAAGTGCGAGAGCATCCAGTGCGCGGCGGAGACTGGCTGCGCGCGCTGCATGTGCGTGTACGCCGGCATGAGCACGTTCGCGGCTAAGAGCGCCTCGGCGTGCGCCAGCATCACATGCTGCAGCTCGCGCACCGCGGTGTCGAGGACGCCGCATGCGTCCATCGACCAGAGACGAGTCGCCGTCGCGACCTGATCGTTGCGGCTGCGACCCGTGTGGAGCTTCGATGCGACGTCGCCGACTTCCTCGTGGAGGAGGCGGTCGATGATCGTGTGCACGTCTTCGTCGGAGGCGATGGGCTGCGCTCCGGCGCGGAGGCGTGCGGCGACGCCGTCGAGTCCCTTCTCGAGCGCGAGACTTTCCTCGACGGTGACGACGCCGGCGCTCCAGAGTGCGATCGCCCACGCCTTGGAGAGCCGAACGTCGAAGGGCCAGAGACGGAAGTCGACGCCGATGCTGCGATTGAGCGCGTCGAGCTCCGGCGCGCTCTCGCCGGCGAAGCGGCCGCCCCAGAGCTTGTGCGCCGATGCGCCCACGAGCTTGAGTGCGGTCATACGAGCGCCATCTCGTTCGGATTGTTCACCGATGCGGTTGTATCATCGGCGGCGCTGGCGTCGGCCGCGGAGGCGAGCACCGCGTCGCGCTCGAGATCCTTGAGCGCGCGCACACGCTGCGAGAGACCGTAGAGGCGGATGAAGCCGGCGGCATCACTCTGCTTGTAAACGTCGTCCTCGCCGAACGTGACGAAGCGCTCGTCGTACAGCGCCTCGGTGCTTTGACGTCCGGCGATCGTGACCGTGCCCTTGAAGAGGCGCAGCGTGATCGTTCCCGTCACGCGCTGTTGGGTGACGTTGACGAAGGCGTCGTACGACTCGCGCTCGGTAGTCCACCAGCGACCTTCGTACACGAGGTCGGCGTAGCGGGGCGCGATGAGATCCTTCGCCGAGAGGGTGCGGCGATCGAGCACGAGCTGCTCGAGCTCGGAGTGTGCGGTCTGGAGGAGGGTGCCGCCCGGCGTCTCGTAGATGCCGCGGGACTTCATGCCGATGAGGCGGTCTTCGACGAGGTCGATCCGTCCGACGCCGTGCTTGCCGCCGATCCTGTTGAGCTTTTCGACGAGGCTCACCGGATTGAGCTTCTGGCCATTTACCGAGACCGGCGTGCCCGCGTGGAATCCAATCGTGACGTCTTCCGGCGTGTTCGGCGCGCTGGCCGGATCGGCGGTGAGCAGGAAAAGATCTGATGGTGGCAACGAGTTGGGATCCTCGAGGATCCCGCCTTCGTGCGACACGTGCCAGAGGTTGCGATCGCGCGAGAAGATCTTGGTGATGGTAGCCGAGACGGGGACGTTGTGCGCCGCGGCGTACGCGAGGGCGTCCTCGCGGCTGCGGATGTCCCACTCGCGCCAGGGCGCGATGACCGGGAGCTCGGGAGCGAAGGCGGCGTAGGTGAGCTCGAAGCGAACCTGATCGTTCCCCTTGCCGGTGCATCCGTGCGCGAGCGCGTCGGCACCGACCGCGCGGGCGACGTCGACCTGACGCTTCGCGATGAGCGGACGGGCCATCGAGGTGCCGAGGAGGTATTTGCGACCGTAGATCGCGCCCGCGCGAAGGGTAGGCCAGATATAGTCGGTGACGAATTCCTCGCGCATGTCCTCTACGAAGCATTCGTCGGCGCCGGAGGCGATCGCCTTCGCGCGAATTCCTTCGAGCTCGTCGCCCTGCCCGATCTCGGCCGCGACGCAGATGATCTCGGCGTCGTAGCGCTCGCGGAGCCAGGGAACGATGATGGAAGTGTCGAGACCCCCAGAATAGGCGAGCGCGATTTTGCGAATCATGCCGTCTCCGCGACTGGAATAAATATGCGTAATTACTGCATATTTAGCGGATCGGCGGGCCCCGTGTCAAGCGGCGCGGCCGGAGCGGGTCAGACGGGAGTCGGGCCCGCCACCGATTTGAGGCGTTTGATGACCTTTTCCATCGCGGCGTTGGAGCGGCAGACGATGAGGACCGTGTCATCGCCGGCGATCGTGCCCATGACCTCGGGCCACTCCTCGGCGTCGAGGACGACGCCGATCGGCTGCGCACCGCCGGGGAGCGTGTGGAGGACGATCAGCTCGCCGACGCCGTCGATCGCGGTGTAGAGCGGGGGGAGGAGCGCCTGCAGCGGCGGGCCCGCATCGGTGTCGTCCGACGTCATCGAATAGCGCGACCCGCCGCCCGGCCCCGGGATGCGCGAGACGCGCATCTCGCGGAGATCGCGCGAAAGGGTGGACTGTGTGACGTCCCAGCCGCGCTGGCGGAGCTGCTTGCGGAGCTCCTCCTGCCCCTCGATGGGGCGCGCATCGATGATCGAGCGAATGGTCGCCTGCCGCTCACGCTTGTTTGCCATGCGCGGAGAATAACGTTTGCGGACGCCGGCGGCGAGTGGCCCCTCCATTCGGCCATTGAGAGCCTCGCTTCGCAAATTTATGCATTCATCGCGCATAAATT
>JALYSW010000136.1 GCA_030854615.1 Gemmatimonadota bacterium | reverse complement strand
GACATGGATGCCGACGCGATCGGAGGGTCGGTCAACCTGGTGACGAAGCGACCTCACCCTTATCCCGCCGCTGCTTATATGCGCGCGTCATGGCAGGGTTAGTGTGTCTGAGAGCGACCATAGTCTGCTCTGTCTTGCATCCCGCCTCGTCGGCGAGTTGGGCGAAGACGTGCCGTAGGTCGTGAAGCCTTAAGTCGTGGCGGTGGCGCCGGCAGATCCGGAATCGTGATCCGTTTCCTGACGGCAGGCTGGTTCGGCCACTCTTTGCTCGCGAGCAATCGGCTAACGATGACGACTCCCGGAGCGCCCGCATCATCTGCATTCGTAAACATCCTGCCACTGAGTAGCGGAATACCCATTGCGCGGAACACTCCCCGCTGATTCCAGCAGTGATGATCTCTCGATCCTGCAATGCGCTGCCTTCTGCGGCGAGCCTCCACCAGAGAACCGCTGGGCCGAGAGGCGGAAAGTTCGCGTCGATGAACCGCTGAGCATTCGCATCATGCGCAGGATCGACCGTGGCATCACATTCATGGGCAACTCCTGGGACTACAACGAGGGCGCCAGCGAGATCCGCATGGGCAACGCGTTGCGCGACGGATATCGCGACAAGGTCTTCCTGATCACGAAGATCGATGGCCGTTCGCGACGCGAAGCTAGAAAGCAGCTCGACGAATCGCTATGGCGACCGCAAACCGATCACATCGATCTCGTTCAGCATCACGAAGTACTCCGCTTCGAGGATCCCGATCGGATCTGCGATGAAGAAGGCGCCAGTCTGGCGCTGTTCGATGCGAAGAGGGCGGGCAAACTCCGGTTCATCGGCTTCACCGGACACAAAGATCCGGACGTGCATCTGTACATGCTCGAGGTCCACGCGACCAGGCTTCGCGTCGACGGCCGTGGCTGAGCTACGCGACGCTGCATCTCTGGTATGAGGCGGCGGAGCGCGCGAGCTGATGATATCGACTGAGCAGGTTCTCTCAGCCGCCGCCTACTGCGCCGGCGTCCCCACGAATGGAGTCACAGCCACGGCTCCTTCCTGCTCGCGTAGAGCAGCAAGCTGCCAGCGGCCTGCCCGCTTCACGACGACTGCCGTGAGGATACCTCGTTCTGCGGGCCTCGGCTCACCCTTCGTGTTCTTTGCCCCCGTGATGCTCCACGTCGCATCGAGCAGCATCACGCCTGGGGCGATCGCGCGGAGCTGCGCCACGTCCGCCTGGGTCGTGCTCCCGGCGTATCCTCGTGCGAAAGCCGAAGCATAGAAATCCTGCACCGCGAGTCGCCCGTGCAGCAACAGGCCTTCAGGGATTACCAGGTCGCCGTCGTCGGTGAACAAGTGGGCCAGTGCCGCCGCATCCGCACGGTTCCAGGCGTCCGCGAACTGCTTCATCGAGGCGCGAACGACGATCGCTGCATTCGTATCCGGGAGCGCTGCTCGCGCGACGGTAGCGACGCGGACCGTCTGTGCCACCGCGACGTTCCCGCGAACGGACAGCGCAGCGATCGACGCTAGGAAGAATACAAGTGCAAGGTGTCGAAGCGAACGAACGATCGATCCAGCATGCGAGGAAAGGAGAGATGTCGTCATGGTCGTTGATGAGTGGGAGCATTGTGATTGCACACTACCGGCTGCCGTGGTCACTCGGACGGATTCCAGAACGCCTTCGGAAGGAATGACGAGTGTCCGCAACCATAACGTCCGTACCGCTGTACGGAGTCAAGAGCCGTCAACTGCGAGGATCATTCTTGCGCCGCCTTCGCTCCCCGGATCCGAGGCGGGTCGCTACATCGTGGTGCCGGCACGCACGAGATAGTATTCGGCGGAGGCAATCATCATGGCGGCGAGTGCCCGCTTGGTCCATGCCATCCACATTCCGGAGCGCGGTAGCACCGCGAGTGCGGCGCCCGAGACTCCGACAACGACGAGCAGAGTGCACATCCCGAGCGAGAAAACGAAGAGATAGGCAAATCCCAACGCAGCGCTTTTCGTGACGGCGACCCACGTCAGCACTGCGGCCATCACAGGCGCAGAGCACGGCGCAACGACGAGTCCGGAGGCGCAACCCATCCCGAACGCCCCGCCGATCGAGGTCACTTTGCGAGACTGACGACTGTTCAGTAGCAGGGCAGGTAAGCGAACGGGGATCGCGTCGAGCATCCACAATCCGAGGAGCAGAAGAAGATTCCCCGTCAGCAATGCTGCCCACGGGCTCGCGCTCACCGTTCCGAACAGCGTGCGCGTGAGTCCCGCGAGTAATCCGAGCAGCGCGTATACCAGAGAGAGTCCAACTACGTACCACAGCGTCAGCGCCGCACCGCGCCGAGTGGAGTGACCCACCGACTGTCCACCTATGATAGCCGCGGTGATCGGAATCATGGGGTAGATGCATGGAGTAAGGCTCGTGAGCACACCCGTCACGAACAGCAGCGGAAGTGCCGTTGCGGGACTCTGGGACAGCCGAGCTCCGATCTGTGACAGATCCATCATGGCGTGGTGCTGTCGAGCTGCCGTGCGAGCCCCGCGTTACGTGCCCTTCGCCTTGGAAACGGCCTCCGCGAGTGCGTCGTACGCGTGTTGATCCAGCGCTCGGAAGTGCCGCTCACGATAGACGATCTTGCCGTCCCTCCCGACGACGAACACGGTGCGATCCGCGTAGGGAGCGTTCGCCATGAGTGAGCCATACTCACTGGCGATTTTCCCCCCCATATCGCTCACGAGAGAGAATGGAAAGTGCATGTCGCGCGCCCAACCCATGTGTGACTGCATGTTGTCGACTGAGACGGGAAGTACCGTGACCCCATTCCCAAACATCCTTGAATAATCGTCGCGGAACTTGGTTAACTCCGCCGTGCAGCCACCCGAGCGATCCTTTGGATAGAACGCCAGGACGACCACGCGTCCGCGCATCGCATGCAACGCGACCGGAGCCACGCGCGCGCCCGTGGAATCGGCCGCGGGTGCCGTAAAGTCGGGCGCCATGTCCCCAACGTTCGGTGTCTCGCCTACGGTGGGAGATGGATTTTCACGCGCCATAGATTGCTGGGCGCACAGGCTAAGCGGCGCTGCGAGCATCATCGCCAGAGCTGCGACACGCGTAGATCTCGACATCAGGTTACTCCTTGATGAAAGTTGCGGATGCTACAGAACGTGGCGGATGGCCGCGTCAAGATCCTGCTTGTCACCTATGCCGGTGTACGCGACTCTCCCCTTCCCATCGACGATCACCACGTATGACGTCGCTTCCACCTGGTATGCGGCGGTCGCCATACCGCTGGCATCGTAGTACACGGGATATGCGAGTGACCTGTACGTCACGTGTCGGGCCACTCGGCTTGTCGATTGATTCACGTTGACGGCAATGGCGGCGAACTGCACGCGGTTGCCGTATTTGCCGAACACCGATTTCATCTGCGGCTCGAGACGCTCACAGAACTCGCACCACGTCGCCCAGAACTCGATGACCATTGGCCGGCCGTTGCTCGGACCGAGCCGGAGGACGTGGCCGTTCAGGTCCGTAACGGTGACCGACGGCGCGCGTGCACCGACGGCGACGCCTTCTGGAGCCTGCCCTTCGGCGACCCGGGATGTCAGTACGAGCGATGACGCGAAGGCGATGCAGAGGGACGCGTGCAATCGCGGTCGATACACCGTGGGAAGCATTATCACTGGAGCGAGAGAGGAGGGCGATGACACAGGCTCAAGATGACTACTTTCATGTCGGTAGTGAGAGCAGATGCCGCAAGCGGTCGGCACTCACCGATGAGCGGCCAATGCACACGGGCCAACGCCATCGAAAGCGCCGGCAGCGCCGGAACGGGGAACATCAGCGGATCACAACCCCACGAACACCATCACGTTGCTGGCCGACATCTTGGGGGCATATCGCGCCGCCGTTCGCGGGCTTCCTCGAGCACGTCGCCCGTCGCACTGCGCCGTTGGCCGTGCGTGCGCCGAGCCATCGCGGCACTGTGAGTTAAGCTTGGCGATCTTTCTCACCGCCTACCCGTGCCGCTCAACATGAAACGACTTGGTTTCCTCCTGTCCATTGCGACTGCCGTCGCTCAGCCCGCGCGCAGCCAGCAACCCGCACACGACGCGCACGCGCTCGTCGCCGCCGCTATTCATGCGATGGAGGGGCGTGCTTCACTGAGCGCGCTGCGCTCGTTGCGTGCAGAAGGAATGCAGCATGAGTTCATCCTTGGCAACGCGGAGCGTGCCGAAGGGCCGTGGCGCACAGCGTACACACGCTTCGCCGAGCTGCGCGACCTCGGCGATGGCCGTGAGCGTCGCACCGAGCAGCAAATCGCGGCGGATGGGACGATAGGCCCGAGTCGCGTGGTGGTGCTGGCGGATTCGGTTGCCGCTGCGACGTCCGGCACACAGCAGCGTGGATTGTCTCCCGCTTCCTACGAGAGCGTCATCGATCACGTGGACGACTCGCCCGAGCGAGTGCTGCTGCTTGCGGCGGCGGCGCCTGGGTTGCATTGGGAGCGTGTCGTCGGACGATATGGCCTCGTGTTCGATGTCGTGTCGTTCCCGTGGCGCAACGACCGGATGCGCCTCGAGCTTCGCCGATCGACGCACTTTCCAGATGCGGTCGAGATCGTGCGACCATATCCCAAGAATTTTCGCTGGGCGCCCTTTGGCGACGTCACGATGCGCACCGACTACGTCGACTGGATGGATCAATCGTCGGGCGTGTGGTGGCCTATGCAACACAAGGTATCATTCAACGGCCAGCCGTCGCGCGACGTCACCATCGCACATGTCGTACTCAGCGACGAGCCCGTCTCACCAGATTCAGTCGACGTGTCGGATTCTGCGCGGGCCGAATACTCTGCGAATGCCAAGCTGACATTCGACAACTTCGGGATTGGAATGCGCGGTACGCCGAAGGATTTGCGCGCCGGAATCGTACGTATACCCGACTTTTGGGCAATGACGCTCGTCGATCAGAGCGACGGTGTCGTCATCTTCGAGGCACACATCAGCGCCGCCTACCTGCAGGATGTGATTGGCGAGGCCGGGCGCCGCTTCCCGGGGAAGCCGATCAAGGCAATCGTGATGACATCGCACCCGTGGGCTCACATCGGCGGAGTGCGCGAGGCGATCGCACTCGGAATTCCGATTTACGTGAGTGCAGGGAGTGTCCCGTTCCTCACCGCTCTGGCGAGAACGCCGCACACGCTACTGCCCGATTCCCTGCAACGCGCACCGCGCGCGCCAAGGTTCGTCGCGGTCTCCCGCAAGATCACGATAGGCTCGGGGGAAACCCGGATAGAGCTCTTCCCGGTGGGCGGCGAGTCTGGCGAGCGCATGCTCATGGCGTACTTTCCCGCACATCGCCTGTTGTACGGAGCCGATCTCGTCTATCCGAACGACGGCCCTGATGAGAACAGGGCGCCCGCGACAGATTTGATGAACGCCGTGGCGCGGGCACGACTACAGGTCGATTCGGTGTTCTGCGTCCAGAACCAGGATCCCGTGGACTGGCGCGAGTTCGTTGAGAAATCACGATAACGCTCGCGGCGCTCTGGCGTGACGAGCATCTGCGCGCCTGCAGCTCGGCCGCGACGCCCGCCCGCCCGGACAATCTAGTACGAGCCCCCATTGGTTCCGTTCCCCATGCTCGTTGGAGCAACGACAATCGTGCCCATCATGCTGGGGTGGATGTGGCAGTGGTACACGTACGTGCCTGCCGTCGCGAACGTCCTGCCTACGTTCACGTTCGCGTTGGTACCTGCGATGTCGGCCGGAGCTCCAGTCGTGGCATCGAAGTAAACGTTGTGGCCGACGCTTCCAAACGCGAACGTCACCGTCCCGTTCGGCGCGATCGTCGTCGTGCCCGGTGTGAAAGCAAGGCCCGGTGTCGCCGAGACGGTTGCGGACATTGGTGACGGCGTGGGCATCGATGGTTGGGTGCTGCCACCGCATGCTGCAACGAGGAGCAAGGCGGATAGGGAGATGATACGGTAATTCATGGACTGCTCTCGAGAATGAGTGAATCGGGGGAAACTCTGACGCAGCGAAGGGTACGGACGCCATACCAGGAGAAGTACCGCACATTCGGCGAACGCTGGGTATTCGGCGTGCGAACGGACAATGCTGTCGGGTAGACGGCGGACGCCGTCGCTCCGCGCGCACGTTCCCGTTCGCGGGTCCGAAGAAACATCTCTCGGCGTTGCGGCGTATAGAGGAGTGGTACCGCGTGGTGCGACGCGCGTCAGGTGTGGCGGATGGTCACGCAGTTCGCCCCACACGCGGACGAATTTCAAAAGCGATATTCAGCCGGAGCATCCAGTGGAACGAACCTCAGGTGGGCCGGAAGAACCAGCTTCGACAGATGTGTCAGTCCCACTGACGGCCGTTGTCGTCGACGATGAAGCCATCGCCCGCGATGGACTCGAACGGATTCTCGCGTTGCAGCCAGGCGTGAAGGTTCTCGCGGGCTGCCGAAATGGAGGCGAGGCGA
Organism: Gemmatimonadota bacterium; assembly: GCA_030854615.1. Lineage (GTDB taxonomy): Bacteria > Gemmatimonadota > Gemmatimonadetes > Gemmatimonadales > Gemmatimonadaceae > FEN-1250. The sequence goes on along the minus strand of JALYSW010000136.1, from coordinate 9,149 downwards.
TCCAGGTGATTCGAGCACGACGCCCAGACGTCGTCTTCATGGATGTCGAGATGCCGGACATCAACGGCATCGACGTCGTGCGATCACTCACGCGAGATGCGCCGCCAGACGATCTCCCGACGTTCGTCTTCGTAACTGCGTATTCCGATCATGCCGTCGAGGCCTTCGACCTCGCCGCGTCGGACTATCTCGTGAAGCCGTTCAGCGACGAGAGAATCGCACTCTGCGTGGGCCGTGTACACAGGCTGCGCGCCCGGATGCAGGCCGAGCGCCTCAGCGACGCGATGCTGACGTTCGCGCGGCAGAGCGTTGCAACGTCAGCTTTGGCCCCGAAAGCCTATCTACAACGCATCCTGATTCCGCATGGAGTGCGCACTGTGGTCGTGCCCGTGAACGAGGTGCATTGGGTCGCGGCAGACAACGACTACATCGTCGTCCACGCTCAGGGCAAGACGCATCTGCTCAGCGGGACGCTCAGCGCGATGGAAGAGGAACTGGATCCCGAATGCTTCGTCCGCGCGCATCGCTCGGTGCTCGTGAACATCGACCGAATAGTCGAATTGCGCCGCGAGCGCGACGGATCCGCCGCGCTCGTTCTGAGCGATGGAACCCGACTACCGGTTGGACGGCGACGCTACGATGACATCCGGCATCGGCTCTCGAACCACATCGCGCCTCGTGGGGACCGCCGCTGACGAGTGCCTGGGGGGCGATGCTGGCGGCACGGCACCCGCTCTGCGCCATGGCAGCCGAACGCGAGCTACGACGCCACCGCGCGAATCGTTCTCGATCGTCAGCTGGCCTGCATCCCCGTACAGGCGGTGCAACCTCTCCTCCGTGTTGCGAAGACCAACACCGCGCCGATCCACGCGTCCACCAGAAAGAGAAGGACCGTCATTCCACACGCTCACCTCCACGATCTCCGCGGATTGGGTCACCGAAATCACGACGGTTCCGCCGCTCGCGTGTCGTGCGATACCGTGTTTCAGCGCGTTCTCGACCAATGGCTGCAACAGAAGCGTAGGCACGAGCGCGTCCTGCGCCGCCGAGTCGATCTTCCATGCCACCTCGAGTCGATCGGAAAAACGGACGAGCTCGATCGCCAGGTATTGCTCGAGAAATGCGATCTCCTCTCGCAGCGGCCGCTCGTCAGTCGCGCTGCTATCGAGCACACTGCGGAGCACGTTTCCGAGCAGAATCGTCACTCGAACGGCTTCGTCCGCGTCGCGTCGTGCGAGGAGCGCGATCGTGTGCAGCGCATTGAACAATATGTGCGGGTGCAGTTGCGCGCGGAGCGCGTGCAACTCGGCGCGCGCCAATTGCGCCTCCAGTGCCAGTGTGCGCCGCTCGCGTTCCCGATCACGCGCGGCATAGTCCAATGACAGGCTCGTGGCTAGTGTCGCGGCATAGAGTACCAGAGACATGACGACCGATCCGACGAACAAGGAGCCGAGGGCGCCGCGCGTGAGCACTATCGGCGACGGGCTAAACTCGAGGCTCGACCATGCGTACACGGTGGTGTACAGAACCGACGCCACCATCATCAGGCCAATGTGGGAGCCAATGGCGCGCGGTCCCGGACGCCGTGAGATCGGAATCCGTCTCGCCAACGCGAACACCACCGGCGTGAGCGGCACCCACACGTACCATCCCGGACACTGCATCGCGAGCGCGCGCCAGAACGGAATGGGATGTCCCTGCGTCCCGGAGGCGATGTAAGTCGAATACGACGCGACCAGTGCAGGAAGCGTCCAAACCGCAATGATCGAGTCCCAACGCACACGACGCACGCTCGCCTCGGGCTCGGAATGCTGAGGCTGGTCGGGAGCACGCGCGTAGCTAACCATCCGTCAATACTACTATCTCCGTGCTTATTCCGTAGCCGGATTTGACCGGCCCTGCTCGCGGGTCGCCTCGAGCGCGGCGTACGTGGGGCACGCGTCCTCTGCCGACCGCGCACGGCAGGCGCTCAACCACTGCGTGAGCCCCGCGCGCGTGCGAGTGAGCTCCTCGATCCGCGTGTCGACGATCTCGATCCGCCTCGCGACCGTTCGGCGTACGGTCTCACAAAATTTCGTTTGCGGACCATTGCTGCAATCGTGCAGTCGGCCGATGTCCGCCACCGTGAGGCCGAGGCGGCGCGCCTCACGGACGTACTGCAGCGTCACGAGCTTTTCGTCATCGTACACACGCCAGCCCTGCTCGCGACGCGGTGGCTGCTCGAGAATCCCCGCCCGTTCGTAAAACCGGACGGTCTCAACGTTGACTCCCGCTTCTGCCGCGAGCTTACCGATAGTCCTGCCCTTCGCCATTGCGACCTCCGGAAGAATGGCGGATTCGTAACTATACCGTCCGCACCATTCAAGAGGCGATGCGGCCGACGAGAGAACCAATGACCACGTCCGGCGAGCCTGCGAGCAGAATGTCGCGCATGCGGTGGTGGGCGGCCTGCAGCCAACTGAGATGCGGGCCGCGCGATCTGGCCTGAGCACGTCGAGGATCTCTCGCTGGGGAGTAACGGACGAAGGATGCGAGGCCGGCAATGACCGCCGCGAGCCTCGTAGTGCTGGATAAAAAACCACCGAACCTGATGGCAAGTCCCGCGACACTCCCGCGACATGCCGTTGGCCCGATGGCTCAAAGTGCTCGAAGTCGTTGTCCCGTTCGAGTGGCCAGGGAGGGAATTGAACCCCGACACGCGGATTTTCAGTCCGGTTCAGGCATGACGCGAACGTACTTGAAGTGACGTACACGCACTCGAGGTAGCGCCCAACCGCCACTGACGTCTCCGGAATGCACGAGGTCACCCGACAGGTCACCCGACAAGTCCCCCGACATCTCACGCGAGTTGTTCTCCACAAACAGATTCCCTCGGTTCCTAAATGCGCATAACATGGCCGTGTTGTCGCGATCGGGTTTCCTGTCTTGAATGTCTTGACAGTCTCCTGAGACGAAAAGGCCGTCTGACTTCAACACCCCCATTCTCGTCCCCTTCCCCTCCGTTCGATACTCATCTGCGCGTCAGCATTAGCCTCCCTAAACGTCGCTACTGCCGTTCTCCCGGTTGATTCATGCCAGGATGCGCCGCGCGAAGTAACTGGTGGTATTTGACATTTTGGTCAGCGGTGAGAATAGCGACAATCTCGTTTTGGGCGGAATCAATGGCGGATCGCACTACCGGGCGCACGGCCGCCCACGCGGAATCGATCACACGCTGATGGTTGGAGAGCACGCGCGCGATTCTCTCGTGCTGTGAAGAGTCGAGTGAGAGTTCGCGGTCAAAAGTACGGAGCAGGACCGCGGGCTCCATGGCATTTGCCGACATCGCCGCGGGCTGCCTCCGTCCGGCAACGACGCCGACCACGACTCCGGTGCCAAACGTCACGAGGAGCACGAGCGAGCCACGCACCCAAGATGGGATCACTTGGCACGCCCCTCGTCCAGTGCCGCTACGACCAACAGTTCGATCAGAGAAGGCGGTTCGTCTCGCGCACCCAACGAACGGGCCACACGATCGCTCGGGGCCAGCACGAGCAACACGCCGTCCCCCGGTTGCGGCGTCGGCGCGAGTTGCTTCGAGAACAGAAGCACCAACGACGCCGCGACAGCGAGTAAGGCGGCCGAAATCCAGGAAACTCGCGACCTCGCGAGCCAACTACTCGTGCGGTGCATGGCCACCGTATCGCGGACACGCATGGTCAGTGCGTCCCAGTATTCTGGCGTGTCGGGAATAGAGGAAGTATCGAACAGGCGTGACTCAAATTGCTGTTCTGTCTCGTTTGATGATGACATCATGGCCGGTCCTGATTGAGCGAGCGTTGCAAAGCGTGGCGCGCACGAAACACGTGTTGGCGAACGGTCGATTCTGCGATTCCGTGCATCGCCGCTACGCTGCTGACGGCGATATTCTTGACGGCGACGAGTTCGAAACAGGCCCGCTGCATCGGGGAGAGCGACGTCATGGCTTTCTCGATATCCTTTGCTTGCAAGCTGCCAAGTGCTCGTTCGCTATGTTCTATGGTTGCGAGATCGGCAGCGTGAGGACCCCACCGCGCCCACAGTCGCAGCCGCCGCGCCTCTCGCTTCTGTGAATCAATAGCGAGGCGTCGCACGATTCCAAAGAACCACGGCGCGAACGCCCTATCGCGATCGAAGGAGTGTGCCCGATTGTTTACGATGAGAAAGGCATCCTGCACGATGTCCTCCGCTGCATCCCGTTCGCCAACAATCTGTGCAGCCAAGAGCGTGGCGGCGCGAACATGCCGGCGCACCAGACTGGCGAATGCGCCCTGATCTCCGGAGGTTGCACGTGCCAGGAGCAACTCATCATCCGTGTCATCGATCGGCTCGCCTGTCACTGCGCTCGAGGGGCAATCGCTGTCAGCACGTGATGATGCATCACCACTGGACACGACGGTGGCGAGTGCTCACGAGACCGTTGCGCCGGACATGAGATCGAACGCGAGGGCACGAAGAGATTTTCAAGACTTTGCATAGCCCTAATTGGCGCGACGCCTGCCGGGCGTGTACACATGGAAGTGTGCGGGCGCCCGCGTTTGGTTCAAGTGGAGGATCCCCCTCTTCGCGAGTCAGTCCGCCCGCATCGCTATCATTGGATCAATGCACGTCGCCTGTCGCGCGGGAAAGTAGCACGCAAGCATCGCCGTGCCGAGTAGGAGCATTCCCACCACACCGAATGTCGGCGCGTCCAACGGCACTACGCCAAAGAGCATACCGCGCAACAAGCCCGTGAGGGCCACGGCGCCGGCGACCCCGACCGCGATTCCGATCCCTGCGAACGTGAACCCCTGGCTCATCACCATGCGCACGATATCACGTTGCTGCGCACCGAGCGCAATCCGCACGCCGATTTCCTTGCGCCGCTCAGCCACCCCCTGACTGATGACCCCATACACGCCCAGCACGGCGAGCGCGAGCGCCGTCAGGGAGAAGCACGCAAATACGGTCAACGTAAATCGGCGCGGCGTGATCGACGTCGACGCAAGCTCATCCAAGGTCTCCATTCCCGCGATCGGAAGCGCCGGATTGAGCTCAGCAATGATGCTCTTGACACTTCGTTGCAGGCGCTCCGGCTCCATGCTCGTGCGAAGCACCAGCACCACACCACCGGTCGGCGCCTGCGCATGGGGGACATACAGCGTCGGTTCGACCGGCGCATCGAGCGCGACTTGTCGCACGTCGGCGACCACCCCAACGATCTCGCGCTCACTCAGCGGTCCGTAAAATTTCAAGCGTACGCGTTTTCCGAGCGGGTTCTCATTCGGCCAGTATCGCGCTGCCATCGCTTCACTGATGATCGCCACCGGAACGCTCGACGAATCGTCGCGCGGAGAGAACAGCCGCCCGCGACGCAGTGGAATACGCAATGCGTCGAAGGTTCCCGGAGTGAGCGCGGTCATGTGTGCGGCCGGCGCTTCGCCTGCCGCGACGGACTGTCCGACGATGGTGAAGGATCCTTTGTCCGCCTCGATCGCCATGTCGAGAGGAAGCGACGACGTAGCGCCGACGGCCACGACGCCCGGAATCGCTCGCGCCCGTTCTACCAATCGCGCGATAAATTCCCGTCGCGCGCCGGGCGTCTTGTTCCAATCATAGACAAATACGGTCGCGGCGAGCACATGGTCGGAGCGATAGCCGCGGTCCGCACGGATGACGGAGATGAAGCTGCGCAGTAGCAGTCCGCCTCCCACGAGGAGCACCATGGCGAGCGCAACTTCGGCAGCCACGATGAGCGCGCGCAGTCGATGTTGTAGCTCGCTCCCCGCCGTGCGCCCGCCCGATTTGAGCTCATCCGTGGCGTTCGGACGCGCGGCTCGAAGCGCGGGGATCAGTCCGAACAGAAATGTCGCGACAATAACGGCAGCGAGTGTAAACGCGAGCGCTCGGCCATCGACGCGCATCTCCGAAAGGCGCGGCAGCGAGGCCGGACCCAGCGCGCGCATCATCGAAACGGCCAAGGATGCGAGACCTGCACCGACTAAACCGCCACTTACGGCGACGAGCAGGCTCTCCGTCAACACCTGGCGGACGACGCGTCCGCCACTGGCGCCGAGCGCGGCGCGCATCGCGAATTCGCGACTGCGCCGTGCGGTGCGCGTCAACATCAAGTTCGCTACGTTCGCGCACGCGATAAGCAAAACCATGCCCACTGCGCCCAACAGCAGAAACAGCGCACGTGCGCTATCGCCGACGATGGTATCGTCCAACCGATCGACTCGAACGCCCACTTCAGCGTTGGTCGCGGGGTATTCTGTGCTGAGCTGGGCAGCGATGCGATTCATGTCTCCGCGCGCCCTCTCGATCGTCGCGCCGGGACGCAGGCGTCCCACAACGTGCCACCATGCTGGGTTGCGCAGGTGCACTTCGGCACTATCCAGCACCTTTGGTACGTACATCTCCATCTTCGAGCTCTCGAGGTATGCGAAATCTCGAGGGAGCACGCCGATGATCGAAACGGGACCACCCCCGATCGTGAGATGCTTCCCGACAATGTTCGGGTCTGCACCAAAGCGCCGTCGCCACGAACCGTACGTGAGAACCACGACGCGTTCGCCGTTCGGGATGAAATCTGCGGGCTGCAAGAGACGTCCAAGCAGGGGACGGGCGTTGAGTACGAGGAAGAAGTCCTGCGTGACGTTCCAGTTGTAAATCTGCTCCTCGCCATCGACGCTGGAATAGTTCAGCGCAAAGGGCTCAGCGGCGGCCAGCCCAGTGAACGCGCGGTTGCGTTCGCGCCAATCTGCGAAGTTCCCCGGAGCTACGTCATCGTGGTCCACGTCACTCTTTCGATTGTCCTGAAAGAGCGCCACAAGTCGGTCAGGTTGCCGAAACGGCAGCGGCTTGAGAAGGATACCATCCACGGCGCTGAAGATTGCCGTGTTCGCGCCGATGCCGATCGCCAATGACAGCACCGCGGCGAACGTGAAACCCGGCGCCAAGCGCAACGTGCGCGCGGCATAGCGGAGATCGCCGATAAAGTCATTGAGGAGCTGAGTCCATCGATCCGAACCCGCATCGTTTCTGCGCTGTCCATTGGACTCCGACGTGCGTGTACGCGGCAGCGCCGAGGGAAGAGTGAGAGGCGGCTCCATACGTGGGCATTGGCACGACCCGGCTTGCCGTTTACATCGTTGCGTTTCCCGCGCGCTCGGGAGCCTCGCCCCGTCACACGAACCCGGCGCAAGGCGCCATGAACTGGCGCAACTACGGTCGCCAGATCGCGCCAACGCGTTTAGGGTAGTGGTTTTTTCTCGTCGAGGCGGAAGCTTCGATCGGTGACCACGGTGACCCGCAGGCTTCCCTCCCCCTCAAATAACCATAAGCAACCGGGAGGTTGCGTTTCCTGCTCGATCTATTATTATGCAACCATCTGGTTGCATATCCCTGGGTTACCCATCAGACTATCAGGAGATCGTACATGACGAGCACGGACCGTATCGAGAAGGAGATCGTGTTGCAGGCACCGAGGTCGCGTGTGTGGCGCGCGCTGACGAACGCCCAGGAGTTCGGGACCTGGTTCCGCGTGAAATTCGACGACGCCTTTGCGGTGGGCAAGTCATTCAGGGGAACGATCACGATCCCCGGCTACGAGCATGTGGCGATGGAGGTGACGATCGAACGGATGGACGCCGAGGAGCTCTTCTCGTACCGCTGGCATCCGTACGCAATGGATCCAAAGGTGGATTACGCGAGCGAGCCGGCGACGCTTGTGGAGTTTCGGCTGGCGGACACTGCTGAGGGGACGGTGCTCAGAGTCGTCGAATCCGGTTTCGACCGGCTTCCGCCCGGCCGGCGCGATGAAGCGTTCCGCATGAACGATCGCGGCTGGACTTCTCAGCTCAAGAACATCGAGCGCCATGTCGCGGGCTAGCCTTGCGACCGCGCGCCGCGTTCAGGACGCAGCACCCCTGTTCGCAGCACTCGGTGACCAGACGCGCCTCCGCTTGCTCTCTCGGCTCTCCTCCGGCGGTCCCGGCTCGATCACGCATCTGAGCGCGGATACGCCCGTGTCGCGACAAGCCATCACGAAGCATCTCCGGGTGCTCTCTGACGCGGGGCTGGTCAGGAGCATCCGCCGAGGGCGCGAGCGTGTCTGGGATCTGGAGCCAAAGCGGCTCGACGACGCGCACCGGTATCTCGACCTGATCTCGCGGCAGTGGGACGACGCACTCGACCGGCTCAGGAAGTTCGTGGAAGCGTGAGGGCAACGCGATGCCACAGGTACCAGTCGATGGACGACCCAATAGCAACACCGACCATCACCCAACAGGAGAAGATCTCATGCAACGCGCCGCCAGCACCACTGGAATCGCCGCCACGTCAGCGAAGATGACCGACGCCTCTGTCACCACCGGCGCGGACTATCACTGCGAGATTACCGCACCAGTCACCGCCGAGGAAGCATTCGAGAAAATCGGGCGTGTCTCTGAATGGTGGGCGAAGAATTTCGAAGGACGTGCCCAGCGCCTCGACGATGTGTTCACCGTTCGCTGGGGCGAGACGTTCGTGACCTTCCGTATCACGGCGGTCGCTCCGAATACAACGGTCGTTTGGACGGTGACGGACTCCTATATCGGCTCACTCGAGGACAAGACCGAGTGGACCGGTACCAAGGCCGCCTGGAAGATCGCGGAGAAAGACGGTGCAACGACCATTCAGTTCGCGCACATGGGTCTCGTGCCGGCCGTCGAGTGTTACGAGATGTGCGTGAAAGGCTGGGACCAGTATGTGAAGGGCAGTCTGCTTCAGCTGTTGACCGAGAACAAAGGTCAGCCCAATTGAGCGAGCGCGGCTGCGTCCCGCGGCGTACGCGATACCGCGTATGCCGCAACTGCGATCATGTCGCCGAGTGCGAGCGTCGTCCTTGGGCGCAAGATCCCTCATGCCTCCCGACGAGTCGAGGTGCAGCTCTTGCGACATGCGCTCACGCTAACGCCGTCACGCGAACGAGCGCGGCCGCCGCTACAGCTATCACCGTTGAAGGAGTACCCTCCTATGTCCAGCCCGCATGCAATGAGTAAAGCCACCGCGGAGTTTCCAACTCGCGAGCTGGGCCGCACCCGCGAGAAAGTCTCCGCGATCGGACTCGGCGGTTGGCATCTCGGTCTTAAGAACGTCGATGAACCACT
>JALYSW010000035.1 GCA_030854615.1 Gemmatimonadota bacterium | reverse complement strand
ACCCGGAACGGCCTGGATGGGAGTGCGAGGGTCCACCGGCACGATGTCGTCGGTGAGAAGTCTCGCGCCCGCGCGCGTGAGCGCGAGGGCCAGCGTCGACTTGCCGTGGAACTTGGGGGCGAGAAAGGCGATCGCGCCGCCACCGGTGGCAACCGCGCTCCCGTGCAGGCAGAGATGCCCGGAGGCGTGCATCGCGACCGCGAACACCCGGCCCGTGACGTCGGCGCGCACCCACGAATCCTCGGCGTTGGGACCCTTGCTCCAGGCGATGTCGCGTCCGCTGTCGGTGATGTCGAAGTGTCCCGTGTCGTCGAAGACGAAACGGAAACCATTCGCATGACGATAGAGGCGCACCTGGCATCCGGGGATGACTTCGGCCTCGCCGAGCAGCGTCGCGCAGCTCATGTCGGGAACGAGCGACGTGGAGCGCAGCGTCCAGCTCGGCGCGTCGCTTTCGACGATTCGAAGCTCGGGGAACTCGATGTCGGAGCGCAGTGCGCCGCCGAACAGCTGATAGTCTCGCATGGGTGCGAAAGCGAATGGGAGGCTGCCGGGTGATCTCGACAACCTCCCACTTGCTCACACAGGGATCAACTTACCCGATGCTGACCGGCGAACCATTGCGACACGGGAGCGGAGGCGCACCTGGGCCTCCGCAAAGCTCGTCGCCAGTTCCACCGTTGACGCCGCAGATGGTGAAGCCATCCGTGGTGCCGTTAAAGCCGACCTGGGTCAACTCGCGGAACGTACCGAACCGTTCCACACGTGGTTTCTGATACACCCGACCCTCCTAAAAGTCGTGTGATGCCGCGCTGCTTGCCCGGCGAAAGTACGGCCGACATGGCCGTTTCGTTCTCCAACAATTTCTTGCCGTTTCGGAATTTATCATCCCGCACCGACAGCCGCCTTCTTCGACGACAATTCATTCAGTGCAGACGACGTTCCAATATCCATATGTGACCGCAGCCACAATTCAGACTGAAGGGTGAAGTACAGGGCAGCTGCAAAATTACTTTGCACTCCGCGCGCGTACTCGTGCACCGCCTGCCTGTACACCTTTGCATCGATCACGCCAGCGCGCTCCAATGCCGAGTGTTCGAAGAGTGCATCCGCCATCGCCGGCAGTTCCCGCCGCAGGGAGCGCGTAAAGTAGCCTCCGGTCTCCCCAGTGCGCTTCGCGCGGGGCTGGAGAATGGCATGGGGGAGCAGACCGCGCACCGATGCGCGAAGCAATTTTTTGGTCTCCGCGCCTTCGGAGCGCTCCTCGCGCGGGCGTGTGAGCGCGAGCTCGATGACGCGCCGATCGTACAACGGAGACCGAATCTCGACCCCTTCCTCGCGCGCAAATGTCGACGTCACGCCGAAGACGCGCGCGAAATATTGATGCGACAGATACCATGCTGTTTCGCGATCGGCACGATTTCGATGCGTCACGCGAGGGGCGTAGAGCGCATCCCGGCGATCGAGCGCCTTTTCGCGTACGAGCTTCGCGTCGATCCAGGGCGGGAGCGCCCGCTCGAGATAACCGACCAGCGGGCGACCGCCGCGCAGGAGCGACATGAGCGCGAGCGCGGGACGCGGAAGGTTCGGCTGGATCGCCCAACGGAAGAATGTGCGGAAGCCCGAGCCCGACATTCCCTTCGCCTTCCACTCGCGCGCGAGCTCGGCGAGGCGCCCCGTTCGGAGGAGGTCGGCAAGGAAGACTTCGGACACCTGAAAGAGCTGATCGCCGCCGACGCCCTCTAATGCGACGCGCGAATGCGTTGCGCGGGTGCCACGCGCGAGGGAACGATGCCACATCTCGAACGGGTGCGCGAAGGGCTCTGCGCGCGTCGCAGCCCCCTCTGCCGGGTGGTCGAAGAAGGAGATGTTCTGGATGTCGAGCCAGTGAACGGGCGCATTCCAACGCGCAGCGATATCGCGGATCAGCTCGTCCTCGCGCCCAGGATCGCCTTCCGGATAGCTGATCGACACGGGAATGAGTTTGTGCGATGAATGGCTTGCGTCGAGCGCGCTCGCGCCAGCGGCGAAGACGGCGGGCGAGTCCCAGCCGCCGCTCAGCCAGATCGTCGTATTCCCATCGGCATCGAGGCGCTCGGTGACCGCGCGCGTGAGCACCTTCCGGAGCTCGATCGCCGCCTCCTCGAATGGCGGCGAATTGCGCGTGGACGGATGCGGCGGGCTCCAATGCTGATGCAGGCGCATCGGCGCGCCGTGCTCCCGGGTCACCGTCTGCGCGCCGAGGAGGGCGCGCACGGATTCGTACGCCGTCTCCGCGCTCCCGCCCCACATCCCTCCCGCCGTCTCGGCGATCGCCGCGAGGTTGAGCGATGCGTTCGCCCCCGGAAGCGCGAGCACGCCCGCGGGAGTCGATGCGAAGATCAGCGAGGCGTTGACCGTCGAGTAAAAGAGCGTGCGCTTCCCCGAGAAGTCGCGCGCGGCAACGACGCGCTTGGCGTCGCCATCCCAGATCACGAAGGCGAAGTCGCCCTCGAGATGCGCCACACAGTCCGCGCCCCACGCGCGATACGCGGCGAGGATGAGATGACTCGCGGTGCTCCCATTCGCCGACACGCGCGCGCGTGCGAGCGCCGCGTGGAGATCGTCGCGGTAGTAGATGCTCGCGTCGGCCGCGACGGCGATCTCGCCATCGGTGACGACGAGCGCGTCGCCCGACATCGAGCGCGCGAGCTCCCATGGCTGCCGCGCGACGGCGAGCGTCGCGCCCGCACCGCGCCAGATCGCGACGCGATCATCCTCGCGCGAGTGCATGGCCGTGAGCGCGCGGCGAATGGCCGCGTCGTCGAGGGCGGCGCTCGTGTCGCCGACCGCCGCGAAGATGACGCTCACGCGTGATCCATCACGTTCACCTCATCGAGCTCGGCGAACGACTTCACGTGCCATTCCTGATCGCCGAGTATCTGGTCGTTGTAGGCGACCCAGGCGTG
>JALYSW010000034.1 GCA_030854615.1 Gemmatimonadota bacterium | reverse complement strand
GCGCGGACGGCGCCGAGTGATTGACCTTCTTCAAGTACACCACCGCGGTGAACGTGTTGAGCTCCTCGAACACGTGATAGGCGCGCTTGTCCTCGATCATCTTCGTCACCGACCATTCCGGATCCGCTGCGTCGCCGAAGGTGATCGCGTTCGATGGGCACGCCTGCGCGCACGAGGTCGTGAACTCATCCGCCTGCACGGCGCGTCCCTCGAGCTTGGCGCGATTCTCCGCTTCGCGAATGCGTTGCACGCAGAAGGTGCACTTCTCCATCACACCCTTGCCGCGCACCGTCACATCGGGATTGAGCTGCCAGTTCATGCGCTCCGGCCACGCGTATTGCGGCCGACGCGGCTCGCCGTAGCCGAACCAGTTGAAGTAGCGAACCTTGTACGGACAGTTGTTCGAGCAGTAGCGCGTGCCGACACAGCGATTGTAGACCTGCACGTTGAGCCCGTCCGGCGAGTGATACGTCGCGTACACCGGGCACACGGGCTCGCAGGGCGCGTTGCCGCACTGCTGGCACATCATCGGCACGAAGCGCGTCTCGAAGCTGTCGTCGAGCGTCTCGCCGCCTTCGAAGTAGCGTTCGAGACGGATCCACGCCATCTCGCGACCGCGCAGGATGTTCGCGCCGGTCTGTCCCTCGAGCCCCGGCGTCGCCGTTGACTGATGCGGCGCACCCACCGTCGCGATGTTGTTCTCCGCGTAGCATGCGGTGACACAGGCCGAGCATCCGGTGCACCGGGAGAGATCGATGGTCATCGCCCAGCGGCGCTTGGCCATCCCGCTCCAGTGATTCGGATCGTACATCCCCTTCTTGTTGTCGTCGCTCGGCAGATCGCCCTGCGCATCCTGCGCGACCGGCGCGCGCAGCCCCGGGAGGAACGCGTGCGACGCGTCGCCGGGCATGTGCTCTTCCGCGCCCGCTTCGGCACCCTTCACCCCACCGGCGTGCTGCGTCTCGCCCACTCCAGCCGCCGGGAAAATTCCGAGGTCGCGCGCCTCGATGGCCTGCGCAATGCCGCGTCCGTGCTGCCGGGCGGAGCCTTCGGTGCTCACGAGCGGGACGAAGTCGCCAGTCTTGGTGAGCTTCACCTTCGTCGACGTCCACGCCTGCGCGCCGGATTTGGCGTCGAAGACGGCGGAGAGCAAATCGCCCGGATTCAAGCCAATGTTTTTCGCGTAGCGTCCGTACGCCGTGTGTCCGCGACCGAAGGCGATCGCGATCGTGTCGCCGCGGAGCCCGGGGTAGATGTATGCGGGCGCCGTGAGCGAGCCGTTCGGCGTCTCGACGCGCAGCACGTCGCCGGCATCGATCGCGAGCCGCGCGGCAGCCTTCGAGCCGACCTCGATCACCGTCTGCCAACACACCTTGGTGACGGGATCCGGAATCTCCTGGAGCCACGGCTTGTTCGCGCCGCTACCATCCTCGAGCATCGGCGACGGATAGACGACGAGGTACATGTCGCCCGACGTCCCCTCGATGTTTGCCGCGGTACGTGTCGTCGCGACAGCGCTTTTTTTCGCACGCTCGCCGGCCAGCGTACCGTTGCCAAGGCCCTTTATCAGAGCCGACGTAAACGCTGTCGTACCACCAGGATAGCGCGAGATCAAATACTCACGATAATTCGGCGTCGGGTACGCGGCTGCCGTCTTCGGATTCGCCCTCGCCACCGCGAGCAAAACGTCCGCCGTGGCGCGCGTCTCGTACACCGGATCCATCCCGGGCTGCTGCAGCGAGATCACACCCGGGAGCGGCTGCGCGTCGCCCCACGATTCGATTGCGTGGCTGTCCGGCAGCACGAGATCGCACAGCTCGGCGGTCTCGTCGGGATAGCTGGAGAACGAAACCTTGAACGGCACCTTCGCCATCGCGGCGGCGACCTTGGCGCTCTTCGGCGTGGTGAACACCGGATTCGCGCCGCGCACGAAGAGCAGCGATACCTGCCCGGCGCGCATCTTTTCTACGGCATCGGCGAGCTCGGCGTCCGTCGCGATCCCTTCGAAGCCCTCGATCGGACGCGCGGTGAGCACCGAGCGGCCGACGTTGCCGAACTTCTGATTCAGCTCGTTCACGGCCAGCGCGAGGTCGAACGCCCCGCCGGCGAGGAAGAGGCTCGGTGTGCCAGCCGCAAGCTCGGTTGCCAGCGCCTGCAGCGTCGCCACGGGCACGTCGCTCGCCTGCGCGGCCTGCGCGATCGAACCCGAGCCGGCGATCGCATTGGCGATGGCGAGCTCGGAGCCGGGCTTGCACGCGATCCACGTGTCCGCGTTCATGCCTGTAAGCGAACGGCGCGGTCCGACGTAGATCACGCGCGGCGCCTCGGCGCCCTTCGAACGCGCCTCGGCGAACGAGAGTTGCTGCGGGACGTTGGCGCCCCACGTCTCGAGGAAATCGGCGCCGAAAGAAACGACGATCTTCGCGGCCGTGAAGTCGAGCGACGGCCAGGCGACGCCGTAACTCTGCTTGTTCGCCGCGATGACGCCGCCGTCGGCGAGCGCGGCGTAGCTCAGGTGCGCAGGCATGCCGAAGCCGGCGAGCCACGCGTCGAGGAAGCCGGGGAAGCTCCCCGTCTCGTGCTGATTGATGAAAAGCGCGCCGCCGGCCTTCCCGGCGCTCTGCACCGACGCGAGCTGCTGGCCGAGGAGCGTGAGCGCCTGCGCCCACGAGATCGGCGAGAGCTTGCCATCCTTGCGGAGCATCGGCTGGCGATAGCGATCGGGATTGTAGAGTCCCTGCACCGCCGCCTGCCCGCGCGAGCACAGCGCGCCGCGGTTGATCGGGTGATCGGGATTCCCCTCGACCTTGAAGGTGCGACCGTCGCGCACCTCGAGCAGCACGCCGCATCCGGCGGCGCACTCGCGGCACGTGGACGCGTAGTAGTTCGAAACGCCGGGGACGGTCTCGTCGGGTTGGACGAGATACGGAATGAGCTTCTCCCCCGTATCCGAGCTGCACCCGATCGCCGCTGTCGTCGCGCCGGCCGCGCCGAGCACCTTGAGAAAGGTGCGGCGGGTCGTGCCCTGTTTCGGATCCGTCACCGCCGTCGGGCTCTCACTCATGCGCGATTCCTAGTAGTGGCACGTGCTGCAGTCGTAGCGGGCTTTCCACGCGGGATTCACGTTGCCGATGTGACAGTTGACGCACCACCCCATGTTGAGCGGTGCGTACTGGTAGACGCGGTTCATCTGCTGCACCTGTCCGTGACAGGTCTGGCAGGTGACGCCGGCGTTCACGTGGCGCATGTGCGGGAATTGCACGTAGTCGGGAACCTTGTGCACACGCACCCACGGAATCGGCTGCTTGTTCTTCCAGTAGGTGGTGAGCTTCGCGATCCCTTCACTCGTGCGCGCGGGGAGACCGTCGGTTGCGGGGCGCTGTGCGGTGACGACCGTGTGGCAGCCCATGCACGTGTTGACGGACGGAAGCCCTGGGTCCATCGCCTTGTTCGCCGAGAAGTGGCAGTACAGACAGTTCATGCCGAGTGTCTGGACGTGGCGCGGGTGCGGGAAGGCGATCGGCTGGACGGGCGAGCGCCCCTGGCGCGTGGATCCGCCCCAGTAACCCCACTCGCCACGGTTCACGATGGTGGTGTCGGGGGCTTTGTTGGTCGCGCGCGCGGATGGTGTGGTAGCAGGAGCAGCGGTCGGCTGCTGCGACTGCTGCTGCTGTCGTGCGCCGGTATACGCGGATGCAATTGCCGCAATGGCCGCCAGCACCACCAATCCCGGCAAAACTGCCCACTTTTTCCGAATCGTCATCGCACCAAGGAAGCGGTCAACTCAGAGATAGCTGCGTTTGTGAAATTGTTCACAAGCAGTGCGAGTGAAGCGGGAATCTGCACATGGGCCGTATCGCGCGCAAGTGGCACTCGGCGAAAGCGTTAGCCGACAAACTTACTCCGGTATAGTGCATTACTCAGGGCACCTCCGCGAGCTTCAGCGCTCGCGTTTCCGCCGGAAGGAGCTCGAGATTCGCGAGCGGCGATTGCACGAGCCGAAGCGGCCATGCGGATCCGAAGAGAAAGTGCGCGCCGCCGATCGTATGCAACAGATGTGCGAGGTCGTCCTCGGGCGGCCCCCAGATCCACGAGATGTCCCAGTGCAGCCGCGCGCGCTCCTCAGACGTGAGCCCCCAGTGCGACTCCTCGATCAGCGCGCGCCCAGCCGACGTCACCACGACGCGCACGCGCGGGTCCGCGCGCACGATCGCACGAACGTGCGCGCCGCTCAGATCACCGGAGACATCGAGCGCGCTCCGCTGACGCACATCCTCGAAGCGCGTCGTGAGCACGAGGGGGAGCCCGATCTCGCCGCACGCGCTCGCGAGATGCGCGAGCCGCGAGTCGTGCGCGCCCATCCCCCACTGCGGCGGATAGGCGCGAAT
>JALYSW010000024.1 GCA_030854615.1 Gemmatimonadota bacterium | reverse complement strand
TTGGATGGTGTTGGTAATGGTTCAATCCGCGGCCGCCGACGACGTCTTTCACGCCCTGTCCAACCCGACTCGGCGACGAGTCCTGGAGCGACTGTCAATCGGGCCAGCCACCGTCAGCGAACTGGCGGCGCCGTTCGACATGCAACTCCCCTCGTTCGTGCAGCACCTCTCGGTGCTCGAACACAGCCGACTGGTCAAGTCGAAGAAGCGCGGGCGAGTGCGGACGTACGAGCTCGCGCCCGAACGGTTCAAGGTCGTCGACGACTGGCTGAGCGCGCGTCGCCGGTTGTGGGAAGCTCGACTGGATCGGTTCGATCAACTCGTCAAACAACTCAAGGAGAAGGAGTCAAAATCATGAGCAAGCAGTTCGCCTTCAATCCGAAACTCGATTTCGTCATCGAACGGTTCATCGACGCTCCCACGCGACTCGTCTGGGAAGCGCTGACCACACCGGAGCATCTCAAAGAGTGGTACATGCCCAAGCAGTGGGGCCGTGTGTCGCGAGCCGAAATGGACGTGAGACCGGGCGGCATCTTCAGCATCGACATCGCAACCGGAGACAGTCAGGATTTTCCCAACCTCGGCTGTTTCCTGGACGTTGTTCCGATGGAGCGACTCGTCTGGACCTCCATGTTGTTCCCCGGTTATCGTCCTGCTGTCTTCGACGACATTCCGATCACCGCCATCGTTACGATGGAGGCCGTGGGAACCGGCACTCGCTACATCTTCACGGCGCTGCACCGGGATGAAGCTGACTTTGAGAAGGACAAAGCGAGTGGTTGGGCAGAGGGCACCGAGATCGCCGTCGATCAATTCGTAGCTCACGTGATCGCGATGAAGTAGTTCTCCGCGACTCGCGGCAGGCAGGTCACGCATCAACGCCCGAGTCTCGACAACAAGGGGTGCGCGTGTCGGCCCGCTACCCACCCGTGCTCGATTTAGGCTCGATGCGTCGCTCGCGCAGTTGGAGAACGTCTCCTTCGGCGTCGAGCCCATCGCAAACGCGATAGTCGCCGAATTGCCATTCGTGACGAGCGGCGTTGATAAGGCCCCCGACGTTAGTGGCGGCGGCTCGTGCGTCGCCGATGCTCGTTACAACGAAAACGAGCTTGATATCGGGCGGGTGCCGGAAGCGCAGTCATCGCGAGGGGGTTGAACGGAGAGCGGGGTGAAGTAGCAAGTGTTTGGCCTGCGACGAAACATCGGTGAGCGAGCGCTATCCGGCAGATCGAAATGCTCGTAGCGGTATAACATCAACGCTCAGGTGCAAAGGCATCAATAACAGAACGCGCGAAGCGCGTTTCATCAATAGCGCCTTTGTCAGCTGCAGCGCACGTTCGGCTACTGGCGCGCGGAAGTTAGGCGAGTTGTAGAGTTGCTCCTATGCTCCGAGTGCCACGCTCTCACGAATCCGCTGATTGCGTGCAGCGAGAAACTGCATCGCGAGTCGACGATACGCGAGGTATGCATCGAGGCTCGTCGGAAGCGGCGACTGGTCGATGCCCGTGAACGGGGCATGGAAGCGGACAGCAGAATAGTCGTCTGTGACGATGTCCTGTAAGAGAAAGAAGTTGATATAGCCGCGAAAGCTCTCGAACAGCGCGAAGAACGACGCGTATCGCGAGAGCGCATCAGCCAATGGACTCCGCTCGCGTCGGTAGTGCAGGCGGATGCATTCAATCGTAAGATCGAAGCGATCCTTGATCCTGGGGTGGAAGCCGCGAGCGCCGTTGATCGTCATTTTGCGCTCGATGACGTTGCCAGGAAAGATCATCATGCCACCAATCGTGTAGGTGGCGCCGACGAACTCTGCTCGGGCCTCGGCCGGGATCTCCGCAAACACGCTTGCGAGCCTGGTTTCCTTACGGAAAGAAGGAACAACGGAATCGCTCGACAGGAAGAATTCCCCTAAGTCAGAACGATGATGCAGGTATCCCCTCGGGCGAGCATCCCGAAGGTCGAAGCGTGTGCCGCACGGCAACGGTTTACTCCACAGAAGTTGGTGATATCTGTGGAGCGTTGGACTGAAGATGTCAGGATCCTTGTCAGGCGGCGTGTCCGACCGGAAGTCGAAAGTAACATCAATATCGTCGCGCATAATCCATCCGTGCTCGCCACGAGCCTACGGTCGGGAGGTGGGAGTAACCATGCATGACGGTGATCGTTGTTGCAGCCGAGCCGCGAGTGCACCGCACCGAGATTACCGCGATGGCCAGAGCCGGGTGCGCCCCGTCAGCTGCCACGCCTCGTTAGGCCGCGCCGGCAGCGTCGCTGACGCTGCTTGCGTGCGATTCAGGATTCAACTCACCCTTCGTTTTGGATGCCGGCCCACTCGAGCGCTTGCGCACGTTCACCGAAGGAGCGGTACTCAGTGATCCTGCCGTTGCGGAACACAAAGCCATCGGCAAACCGACCACCAGTCCACTCGGTTGCGGCTTTGAGGCGAACCCACGCGTGGAGGTAGACGACGACCTTCTCTCCGCTGATGAAAAACGTCTCGGGGTCGCAGCTCCCTTCGGCCCACGTTTCGCGCCCCGTCCTGACATGCTCTTGCACTTCCGCGATGCCACGATAGGTGCCGGACCGTTGGAAACCCATCGGGTTCGACACGCACGATCTGCGGGTCGAAGTCCCTGGTTATGGCCTGCATATCGTTGCGATTTATAGCAGCGAAGAACTGCTCCAGCGCGTCGACTTCCGGGTTCATGCGCTTGCCCTAAGGTGATGGTTGTTGCGCGGCCTAACGACCTGGCGTTCAGCTGCGAACCCACCTGACGGAGGGCAGATCACATGATGATGGTCCGTGCGTTCGTATGATGCCAACGGCGGGTTAGGCGATCCCGCGCTTCTTTGACCGCTTGGGCGCGGATATGCCGGTGCGTTCCATGTACGAGCGCAACACTGCGTTCATGCGCGACTGGTAGCGCGGACCCGTCTCGCGGAAGAACTCGAGCACGTCCGCATCCACCCGCAGCGAGATCGGGATCTTGGCGGCTGGCAACACCGGCACCGCATCATCCCAAAAATCCTTCGGCAGATCGCGTAGCTCCTCCGACGATGACCGCGCAATTTCCGCCTCCGTCAGCCGCCGCAGCTTGGCAAGCTTCGCGCGCCCCTGACTGGGCACGACGCTACGACGGGAAGATTTTGCGATAGGCTTGGCGCTCATGGCGACTACTCACTCGGACTGAAATGATTCGACGCACGACTTCGCCAGCCTCAGCCCGATCGGTGTAGACCACGGTGAGTAGGATGCCATCGGCCATGCCGAGGGCGATCCGCTGAACCTCGCCGTAGTCCTGGCGCGTGTCGATGCGCTCGAGAGTCGGGGCCGCGAAGATCGAAGCCGCGAAAGCGAAATCGAATGCTCGCTCCGCAAAGTTCCGCTCTCGCTTCGGGAGATCCCACTTGAAGCGCACCGATACAATATACGCGCGTATATACACGCGCGCAAGTGCCCGGGGAGTCGCCTAACGACCCGGCGCGCAGCTCGCCCTGAAGGAGCAAAGCCTCTGCGGGAGAATCATTGCAGAGATTAGTCGACATTGCCCGATGTGAGCTGTCGGATGACCTGCTGCGCACACATGTACCCCGGCGTGCCGGCGATCGAGCCGCACGGATATGCGCCGGCGCCGCAGTACGAGATGGCGGGCCAGTCGCCAAAAGTATAGAAGTGCGACGCGGGGTCGGCGGAGAACTGGCGGTCGAAGAACGTCTGTCCGCCGACGAGCATGGTGTGGTCGAGATTGCCGCCCGGGAAGAGGAAGAGCTGCTGCATGTCGCGCGGTGAAAGAAGGCGGCTCCAGACGCAGTCTTCGGGATTGGCGACGTGAGCGAGGAGCTGGGCCTTCACCGCGGCTTCGACGTCGGGAAGAGCGTTGCCGCTCGCATTCAGCGCCATGTTCTTGAAGAAGAGGGTGATCCGGTCGAACGGCTCGACGAGGCCGAGCTGCCGCATCGCTGCCCCTTCGCAGTAGACCTGGATATAACCGGGGGCGTAGTCGGCGACGCCGTCGAGGACGCGCAGCGTCGCTGCCTCGAAGTCGGCGATGGAAGAGACGGAGAAGATGAAGCGGAAGGCGGCGTCCGCGCCTTCATCGGCCGTCAGCTGCTGGTCGAGCCACCGCACAGGGTGACGGAAGAAGAGGGTGAGCTTCCCGCTTGTGCCGGTGAATCGCTGCTGCTCGATGTCGCGGATCATCGCCCGGTCGCCGACGAGGCGGGCGGCAGTCAGCGGGTCGGTGGCGAGGAGGAGGTGATCGTACGGGATACTTGCCGTAGTGCCACCGCGCTCGAAGTGGACGACTTTGCCACTGGTATCGACAGCTGCAACCTTGCCGCCGAGTTCGAGGTCGACCCCGAGCTCGCCGTTGATCGTCGCCAGCTCCTCGGTGAGCCGCCAGAGTCCTTCGCGAACAAAGCCGTAGTAGCCGTCGAAGATGGAGCCCGAGTCCATCAGCGGAAGGGTGAAGGCGGAGTACGGCTCGTGGAGTGAGACGGGGCCGCTCTCGGTCACCGTCATCGCCATGTAGATCTTCGTCTGCTCGCTGGTGAAGTAGTGATCGAGGA
>JALYSW010000003.1 GCA_030854615.1 Gemmatimonadota bacterium | reverse complement strand
CCCCGATCCCGCTCGCGCCGACGTGCTTCTCGACTCCGCCGGCTGGCTTCGCGACGCAAGCGCGGGCGCGCGCGGACCGCGCCATCGCGATGGCCGCGAGCTCTCGCTCCAGCTACTGACCGTCGGCAGCGCGGACAACGCGGCCGAGCAGCTGATCCAGTCCGATCTCGCGCGGGTGGGCATTCGCGTCGATATTCGGCAGCGCGAGCTCGCATCCTTCCTCGCGGAGGCGCGCGCGACGCCGCGCCGCTTCGACGCGCTCTACACCGGCATCCCCGGAGACATCTCGCTCTCGTATCTCTCGGCCATGTTCGATTCCCGCTACGCTCATGGCGCGCTGGACTATTCGGGCTACCACGAGCCGCGCCTCGACTCGCTGCTCGCCGCTGCGCGGAGCGCGCCCGACTCGCTGGCCCGGGCGCGATGGGGGTCGGTCGAGGGTGCGCTCGCCGCCGCGATGCCGGTGGCGTGGGTCTACCACGCGCGCGGCGTGCAGGGCGCGTCGCGACGACTCGAAGGGGTGACGATGGATCTGCGCGGTGAGCTCACGACGCTCGTCTTGTGGAGCGTGCGGGCGCCGTGATAATTCTCTTGAATTCAAGCGATCTCGAGGCGCGGAAACGCTTCGCCGCAGGCGCGCTCCGCCCGCTATCCGACTCGCTGCGCGCGGACATGGACCGCGTGCTCCGTGAGGCGCCCGCGATCTCGGGGCAGAAGGCGATGCTCACGCGCGAGGGCGGCCGCTGCCCGCTCGACGGCGTGCCGCTCGAGTTCGATCCGTACTCGCCGCACGCGCATCGCTGCCCCCTCTGCGGCGTGATCCAGACGCGCGCGCGCGACCACCGCTGGTGGCTCATGTTCGCGCAGCTCTGGCGTGCCGAGCGCGCGGTGCATGCCGCGGGGCTCCACGCCCTGCGCGGCGAGCCCATTCTCGCCGCCTTCGCGCGCGCCACCCTCGACGAGTACGCCGACCGCTACGGCCGCTACCCGCTCGACGACAACGTGCTCGGCCCTTCGCGCCCGTTCTTCAGCACCTATCTCGAGTCGATCTGGCTGCTGCAGCTCTGCATCGCTGCCGACCTCCTCGATGCCGCCGGTGCCGGCGAGTCATCCACCGATCACTTTCGCGAGCGTGTCGCCTCGCCCAGCGCCGCGCTCATTCGCTCGTACGACGAAGGCGATTCGAATCGCCAGCTTTGGAACAACGCTGCGCTTCTCGCCGCCGGCCGCACGCTCGACGATTCCGCGCTCGTCGAGCACGCGATCCACTCGCCCTCGGGGCTGATCGCCTCGCTTGGCAGTGGTCTCCTCGCCGACGGCAGCTGGTACGAGGGCGAGAACTACCACCTCTTCTCGCACCGAGCGCTCTGGTACGGCGTCACGATGGCGGAGGCCGCGGGGCAGGAGCTTCCCGCCGCCCTGCTGGCGCGATTCCAATCGGGCTTCTCCACGCCGTTCCTCACCGCGTTCCCCGACCTCGGCTTCCCCGCGCGCCGCGATTCGCAATACGGCGCGTCGCTTCGCCAATGGCGCACTGCCGAGTCGTGCGAGCTCGGACTCGCGCGCGCTGACGATCCGCGGCTCACCTCCGCGCTTGCCGCCCTCTATGCCGACGACATCCCGCATCGCGACACCGGCCGCTGGCGCTCCGCCGCCGAGTCCGAGCGCAACGAGCCTGCGAGTGCGCTCACTCGCGCGGATCTTGGCTGGCGCTCGCTCCTGTTCGCGCGGGAGACGCTTCCGCCGCTCGAGCGCGCGAGCATGGCGTCGGCGCTGCTCGAAGGGCAGGGAATCGCCGTGTTCCGTCGCGACGAAGGGAAGGCGTACGTCGCGCTCGACTACGGGCATCACGGCGGCGGCCACGGGCATCCGGATCGCCTGAACCTCCTGCTCGCGTACGGCGCGCACCGCATCCTCGATGACATGGGCACAGGGAGCTACGTCGATCGCTCGCTGCACTGGTATCGCAGCACGCTCGCGCACAACGCGCCGCTCGTGAATGGGCGCTCGCAGCGGCAGACATCGGGCACGCTGATCGTGTACGACGAACGCGACGATGTCGGCTGGGTCGACGCCGACGCGGACATTTCGGATGCGCCGCCGGTGAATGCTCAGCGCTCTGTCGTCGTTGCGGACAAGCTGTGCATCGACGACCTGCGATGGGCGTCATTCGAGGAAGTGCGGCGCCTGGAGCTGCCGATCCATGCACGAGGAAGACTCGACATTGCCGGACCGTGGACCGACACGACGCTGGACGGAGGGGATGGGCCCGAGGATGGATTTTCCTTTGTCCGCGATGCGCGAAGTGCCATGGCGGGAGCGAACGAGATCGTGCGGCTCCTCGATGAGGACTCTGGCGCCGTGATCGCGTGGATGACCTCTTCCACCGATTCTGAGTGGTTCACGGCGATCGCGCCCGGGGCGCCCGGCACACCCGAGCAACGCTTCGTCGTGGTGCGCATGCGCGGCTCATTAGGTCGCCTGCGCTCGGTTTGGAATTTTGCCGATGCGATCGTCGACGTCACCTTTGAAACGGGGCGTGTGATCGCCAGAGGACACGCCGGCGACGTTACCGAATTCGAATACACAAGTGATGGCATGCGCGTCAGCTCCACACGGGATGGCAAGACAGTCGTTACGGGGCTCGCGGGCTTCAGCCATCAAAAACCATTCGGCCCGGATGACGACTCGTCACCCACTCCGCCTCCGGCCGCGCCACACCCGCTCCCATTCTCCCGCGAGCTCGCCGAGCTTCACTATCGGATGTCCGAATACTCCTGGTCCGCTGCCGGGAAGCCCCGCGCCCATGTCGAGATCGATGCGGACGACGTCGAGCTCGAGATCCGTGTCGACGTTCAGAAGACTCCGCTGTTTTTCCGCGACGCGGATGCGCCCGATCCCGCGCTCGACAACGAACTTCCCGACATCAACAGCGACGGCGTGCAGCTCCACCTCTGGTGCGAGGGATGGCGCGAGCCCGCGTC
Organism: Gemmatimonadota bacterium; assembly: GCA_030854615.1. Lineage (GTDB taxonomy): Bacteria > Gemmatimonadota > Gemmatimonadetes > Gemmatimonadales > Gemmatimonadaceae > FEN-1250. Next base: position 1,253 of record JALYSW010000003.1, on the reverse strand, counting down.
CTGGCTCGTCATCCCCTCGCGCGATTTCTCACACACGCGCATCCGTCAGCTGTCCGGCGGCGCCAACGCTCCAACGCTCACGGCCGACTCGCGCGTGACGATCGGTGGCTACGAAGTTCGACTGTCTCTGTCACGTGATGATCTGAGCTCCATGACATCCATTGATATTCTCGTGAACGACATGATCGCTACCCGGCAGCGCCGCCGCGGCCAGCTCGTGTTGAGCGGCGCGCTCGGCGAACGCGTCTATCTCCGCGGCGACCGCCAGCCGCTCGAGCGCTTTCTCCGCATCCAGCTTCCCGCATGAGCGCGCTCGACAACGTCTGCGTGGTGCTCGTCGAGCCGCAGGATCCGGTCAACATCGCGGCCGTCGTGCGCGCGATGAAGAACATGGACGTCAGTCGTCTGCGCTTGGTGAATCCCGTGGAGTACGACCCGTCACGGGTCGAGCGCGTCGCCCACGACACGCGCGACATCGTCGCGAGGATCGAGCACTTCGACTCGCTCGACGCGGCGATTGCCGACTGCGTTTTCACCGCCGGCTTTTCCGCACGGCGCCGCAAGGCGAAATGGAAGCTCACGACGCCTCGCGACATCGTCGCACCGATGCTCGAAGCCGCGGCCGAGGGCCCGGTGGCGGTCTTCTTCGGCCGCGAGGACCACGGGCTCTCCAATGAATCGCTCGATCGCGCACATGCGGTGGTCACGATTCCCACGGGCGATCATCCGTCGCTCAACCTGGCGCAGGCCGTGCTCCTCGCGCTCTACGAGCTCCACATCGGCGCCGAGGCATCGCGCATTCTCGCGCCCCCGCGCAAGGACGCGCCCCTCGCGAGCGCCGAGCAGCTCCAGCGCTTCTTCACCGACGCCGACACGTCGCTCGGCACGATCGACTTCTTCCGCACGCGCAACCAGGAGCTCGTCCTCCGCTCGCTGCGCTCGCTCACCTACCGCGCCGCCCCCGACGCGCGCGAGATCGACATGCTGCGCTCGATCGCAATCGAGGTCAGGCGCGCCATCCATCGAGAACGCGAGCCCCGCACTTGACGCTACGCCCGCGCCTCCGCTTCTTCCCCACATGAGTGAGAGCGAGCTGGAGCCCGAGGAGGAAGGTCCTGATCTGGATTGGCGCACGCGCGCGGAGCGGATCATCGTCGGCGGCGCGTCCACCGGCAGCAAGCGGTTCGCGACCCTCTACGGCGACGCGCACGACGAGATGCCGACGCACTATCTGCGCGCCTCCGGCTGTCGCA
>JALYSW010000431.1 GCA_030854615.1 Gemmatimonadota bacterium | reverse complement strand
TTGCTCTCGGCCATCTTCCGATCCGTCGCGCCCGTGCGCAGCACGATCAGCATGTTCTGCGTCGCCGCGGCGAGCACGAACGGATCGACGCCGGCGCCAAGCGGCGGGCTGTCGACCACCACCACATCATAGCGCCGACGCAGCTCGGCGATGAACTGCGACATCGCCTGCGAGTGCAACAGCTCCGGTCCGCGATGACGGCGCGTGCCGCACGGGATGAGCGTGAGTCGGTCGTGCGTCGTGCTGCGAAGGATCGCCTCGAATGGCGCGTCGCCGCCGAGCAGATCGAGCAGCCCGGGGCGGCGATTGGCGCCGAACATCGCGTGCAGCTGCCCGCGGCGCGTGTCGCCATCGACGAGCACCGTGCGGTACCCCGCCTCGGCGAACGACAGCGCGAGATTCGAGCAGACGAGCGACTTGCCATCGCCGGCGCCCGGACTCGAGACGGTGAGCATCGCCGTGCCGCTGGCATCGTACTGGTTCGTGATCGCCATGCGGATCGTGCGGAACGACTCGATTACCTGCGCAGCTTCCTCGGGATCCGGATCGCCGGCGCGTGAGCGCTTGATCGTCGGCACCGCGCCGAGAATCGAGAGCCCGAGCTCGCGCGTAACCTGGTCCGAATAGCGGAGGCGCGGATCGGTGTGGTCGAGCAGCAGTGCGAGACCCACCGCGGCGCCGAAGCTCACTATCAGCGCGAGCAGCAGGATCGTCGGCGCCGTGTTCGTCGTCGGCGCCAGCGGTGCGACGGCAGTATCGAGGATGCTGACATCCGGGGTCGCGCCCGCTTCCGCGAGCTTCGTCTCGGCGTAGCGCTGCTGCAGCATCGAGTAGAGCGAGGAGCGCGAGACGACATCGCGCTGGAGGCGCATCGTCTCGATCGTGCGCGTCGGGATGTTCTGTAACTCGGTCGAGGCGCTCGCCATCTGGCGACTGAGATCGGTGCCGCGCGCCTGCAGCTCGCCGATGAGCTGGTTGAGCACCTGCGGCAGCGTCTGCGTACGGAGCGTCTGCACGGAGAGGCGAAGGTCCTGCACGATGCGATGCTCGTCCGTGTAGCTCTCGCGCGCCGCGCGGAGCGCAGCCTCGCGCTTGCCGAGATCCTGGAGCGTAGACTGCAGCGCCGGTGATGCCTGCGCCGACGGGATGCCGATGAACGCATCCGCCGTGATGCTGTTCGGATCGCGCGCGAGGATTTGGAGCAGCTGAATGTCGTGCTGCACCGTGAGATACTGCGCCTTCTGTCCGAAGTAGTTCCCGATCATCGGATCGCCGATGCCGCCGCCGCCGGCGCCCATCCCCGTCGCGGGCGCCGCCATGATGGCTTCCGACGGCAGCGTGATCGTGTTCTTCCGGAAGCTCTCGAGCGCCGATTCGGACGCGCGAAGCGCGCGCGAGGCCGTGTCCAGCTGGTCGGCGAGCGCCTTCGACTCCTCGGTGAGATTGCGGCGTTTGAGATCACCCGCGGTGCTCACGAACTCGCGCATGATGCCGTTGAGGATCATCGCCGTGCGCTGCGGATTCGCGCCGCCGAGCGAGAGGTTGATGAACTGGCTGTTCTGCGGCAGCGTGACCTCCACCCGCGAGATCAGCGCGGTCGAGACATCGCGCGGATTGTTGACGGTGAAGGGGACGGTGCGCGACGGGCCGAGAATCAGCGCCGACGGCTTCCATCCGAAGCCGACCGTGCGACCCACGGAATCTCCGGGAACACCGCGTTCGACGATCGTCTTCCCCTGATTCGTCGACAGTGTGTAGTGCGCGTTGGCGGCGTCCGTCGCGAGCGTGTAGCTGCCGGTCTTCAGCCCCGGACGCGGCTGGAAGCCGGCGAAGACGGAGGAGTCGCGCGCGTACTGTGGCCACATGTACAGCGACAGTCTGCGAACCACGTTGTCCATGATCGACGAGCTCTTGATCAGATCTGCCCACGCGCCCGGTGTCACGAGCGCCTGTCCCTCGATCGGGCCCTGCGTGCCCATGCCCTGTCCCTTCACATCCGTGGAGATCCAGATCTTTCCGGTCGTCTGGTAGGCCGGCGTCATGAACTGCGTGACGCCGAAGCCGATCCCGGTGCCCGCGACCACAACGAGCAGGATGAGCCACTTGTAGCGCTTGAGCGCCGAGAAGTAGCGGGACCACGAAATTCCCGGCTCCTCGAGCGCCGATTGCTGCGCCCAGGACGGCTGATAGTTCTGCCCATACGCGACCGGGGTGGGGTCGCGATTGGGCTCGACTGGAAGGTTCGACGGAAATTGCGGAGCAGTCATCGACGATTTTGCTGAGTAGGAAGACGGGCGGCAAATATGTGCGTAGAGCTTCGGGTCCAGTCAACAGAATATGCCTCGGACGACACTTTCACAGTGGCCGGGGATGCAATATCAGGCCCAGCTAAGGCTCCGTCCGAACCTCTGAAACGGCGCCCAAACGACTCTGCGACGGTACCGCCGACAGGAATAGTAGCGAACGCGTCGCTCTTCTGCGCGCCGGCAGTGGCGCGGGCGCCGCATGTTGTGTAGTATGCCTGCCAACGGCGCTGTAGTCGCGCGACGACAATGCTGTCGCAAAAGTGGAACATTTTTTTGCTGTAAAATCATGATTCGATGTGACCGAGCGACAGAATCCTCGATATGTGGCGTTAGACACGCACATAATGTGACGCGTGGCCGCACGAACTCATCCTGATAGGGATGGGCACCGCTCCCGTTTTGCTCGCGCGCGAGGAGAATCACAATGACGGCTCCATTGTTACCCGCCGCTCCGATGGATGTGGCGGCCCCTTCATCGCGCGTTGGCCGCGATCCGCTCGCCATCCCCGCGGCGGTGAAGGCCGATATCCGCATCCTCGTCGTCGATGACGATCGGACGCTGCGGGAGGGGTGCGCCAGCGTCCTCGAGCTCGACGGGTACAACGTCACGTTCGTGGGCCGCGGCGATGAAGCGCTCGAGGTCGTGCACCGCCGGAAGTTCGACATCGTCCTGGTCGACCTCTACCTTCAGCCGATCTCCGGGCTCGACATCCTCAAGGCCACGCTGGAAACCCATCGCGAGACGATCGTGGTCGTCATGACGGGGAATCCGAGTGTCTCCTCGAGCATCGAGGCGCTGCGTGCCGGCGCGTGGGACTATCTCCCGAAGCCGTTCTCCGCGACGCATCTCCAGGTGCTCGTTGGGCGCGCCTCGCACGCCGTGATGGTGACGCGCGAGACGAAGGCGCTCCGCCAGCAGCTCACGCAGCAGAATGGCAACAGCGACAAGATCACCCTCCTCGGCGTCGCCCCCGCATTCCGAAAGGCCGTCGAGCTCGCGCGGAAGGTCGCGCCCACCGACGCGTCGGTGATGATCACGGGCGAGAGTGGCACGGGGAAGGAAGTGATCGCGCAATTCATCCATCATCATAGCCGGCGGGCGAGTCGCAAGCTCGTGCCGATCAACTGCGCCGCGCTTCCGGAGCCGCTGCTCGAAAGTGAGATGTTCGGACATCGGAAGGGCGCGTTCACCGGCGCGGATCGCGACAAGCCTGGCCTCCTCGAGACCGCGAATGGCGGAACGCTCTTCCTCGATGAGCTCACCGAGATGTCGCACCCCATTCAGGCGAAGCTGCTGCGCGTGCTGCAGGACGGCGTGGTGCGCCGCGTCGGAAGCGAGCAGCAGGATGCGACGGTCGACGTGCGCTTCGTCTCGGCGACCAATCGCGATCCGCAGGAAGCGGTGAACGCGGGAATTCTGCGCGAGGATCTCTTCTATCGGCTGCGCGTCGTGCCGATCAAGCTGCCGCCGCTGCGCGAGCGTCACGAGGACATCCCGCTGCTCGCCAACCACTTCCTGGCATACTTCTGGGAGCGGCACCGCGAGACGAGCGACATACTGCCGAAGCTCACCGAGAACAGCATGGAGTTCCTGCGTACGCGGCAGTGGCGCGGCAACGTGCGCGAGTTGCAGAACGTCATCGAGCACGTGGCGGTGCTGGCCGAGCCGGGGCAGCCGATTCAGCCGCAGGACATTCCCGCGTACGAGGATGGAAACTCTTCGCCGGCGCGGACGTCGATGTCCGGCGCGATCATGGACGAGCCGTATCACGCGGCGAAGGACAAGCTGATCGCGGAGTTCGAGCGCGAGTATCTCGCACGCCTCTCCGCGCGCGCGGGCGGGAACATGTCGCGCGCCGCGCGACTCGCGAACATCGACCGCACCACGCTCTATCGTCTGATGGAGAAGCACAACGTTCGCCGTGACGAGCTCACCGGAATTCGCGAGTGATTGCTGGCGCACGTCGCGGGGTACGGTCATGAACGGTCCATCGGCATCTGCACAGGCGCACGAGAACGACGACGGGCTCCTGCGGCGCGACGACGCGGGAGCGCCGGCCCTTCCGGTTGCGCTGGGCGATGCGCTCGCGCACGCGACCGCGCGCGCGATGCGCGAGCTCATCGCCGTCGCGCAGTCGGCGCATCATGATGCCGACCTCCGCGACAGCGTTGCCTGGGTGTCGGATGCGGTGCGCGCGGCCGCGATTTTCGAGGGCGCCGAGCCGCGCACGCATCCGCCCGCGCCCGCGCCGCTCGCGCTCGACACGCTGCGCGGCTGTCTCCTCGCGGAGCTCGGCGCCCCCGGCACGAAGGTCGACGCCGCGGGGATCCTGCGCATGCTCGGCGCCGTGGAGCGCGTGCACACGATCATCGAGCACGATGACGCGCATCGCTTCAGCGCACGGCTCGCGGGCCCGGGCGGGCTCGAGCTGCTCGTCGAGGTCGGGCACGATCTGCGCTCGCCGCTCGCGTCCATTCTCTTTCTCGCCGAGACACTGCGCAAAGGCGGGAGCGGCGATGTGAACGCCGTGCAGGAGCGGCAGCTCGGGCTGATCTACAGCGCGGCGTTCGGGCTGAGCACCGTCGCCAGCGATGTAATCGCCTTTGCGCGCGGCGGCGACCGTCTCCTCGATCCGAAGGCCGAGGCGTTCTCCGTGCTCGCGATCCTGCGCGCGGTGCAGGACATCGTGCTCCCGCTCGCCGAGGAAAAGGGGCTGCAGGTGCTCCTCGTGCCTCCCGATGCGGACTTTCGGGTGGGACATCCCGGCGCGCTCAATCGCGTGCTGCTCAACCTCACGACGAACGCGCTCAAGTTCACGTCGAGCGGGCACGTCGCGATCTCGGTGAGCGCGCCGTCGCGCTCGCGTCTCTCCTTCTCGGTGCGCGACACGGGGCGTGGAATTCCCGCGAACGTCATGAGCTCCCTCTTCGATCCGTTCCGCCGGCGCGATCCCGGCGACCACGTATTCTCGAGTGCGGGGCTCGGGCTCTCGATCTGCCGCAAGCTCGTCTCCGCGATGGGCGGCACGCTCGGTGTCGAGACGAGCGAGACGAACGGCACGCGCTTCTTCTTCGAGCTCGAGCTGCCGGTGGTCACGCGGCTTTGAGCCGCGTGGCTAGACCGTTGCTACGCTTCGCCCCGTCTCGACGCCGAACGACTCCGCCATCGTGTAGGCTTCTTCCGCGCTGAGCACCTCGCGCGCGACGAGCGCGGTGGCCAGCGCCTCGACCGCATCGCGATGCTGGCGGACGATCGTCTCCGCGCGCGCGGCCTGGGTGGCCATGAGTGCGCGGATCGCCATGTCGATCTCCCCCTGCAGATGGCCGCTCACGGAGCCGCCCTGCGCCTGTGCATCCGCGCTCACGAGTCCGATGGCATCGCTCATCCCGAACTCAGCAACCATGCGCCGCGCGATTCCCGTCGCCTGCACGAGATCACTGCCGGCGCCGGTGGTGACGGCATCAGGGCCGAGGAAGACGAGTTCCGCGGCGCGGCCGCCGAGCGCCTTCGCGATGATCCCCTCGAGGTAGCGCCGCGGATGCAGATGGCGGTCGGACTCCGGCGAGAAGTGCGCGGCGCCGAGCGAGCGGCCGCGCGGCTCGATTGTGATCTTGTGCAGCCGGTCTTCCGGGCACGCGACCATGCCGACGATCGCATGACCCGACTCGTGCAGCGCAATGAGGCGGCGCTCCTGATCGTTGATGACCATGCCGGAGCGCACGCGTCCGAGAAGTATCCGGTCGCGCGCCTGCTCGACGTGGGCGTTGGTGATGACGTCGCCCGAGTCC
>JALYSW010000428.1 GCA_030854615.1 Gemmatimonadota bacterium | reverse complement strand
GCTCGAGACGGTGCTCATGCGCGTGATGCGTGGCTCAGGCGCGCGTGGGCTCGCAGCGCTCGCCGCGACCAGCTCGGTGCTGCGCCCCCTCCTCCGCGCGAGCCGCGACGTCGTCGCGGACTACGCCGCGCACGCGGAGCTCTCGTGGGTGGACGATCCCTCCAACGCGCGCCGCGACCATCTGCGCAACCGCACGCGCCACGATCTCCTCCCCGCGCTCCTGCGCGCCCGCCCGGCGCTCGCCGCCGAGCTCCTCGCGCTGAGCGAGCGGGCAGCGACCCTCCGCGCGCAGCTCGACACGCTCGTCGACCGCGAGCTCTCACTCGAGCATCGCGCGGGCGCCGTCCGCGTCGCCCGAGACGCCATGCTCCGCTTCGATCCCGCCGCGCTCGCGCTTCTCTGGCCCGCGATCGCCGCGCGCGCCGGTGCAACGCTCGACCGCAGGGGAACCGACCGTCTCGTCGCGTTTACCACGAATGAGAGGAACGGCGCGCGAATCCCGCTCTCCGGCGGCTTCGAGGCCGCCTCGCATCGCGGCTCGTTCATCGTCCGACGGACGGCAACTATTCCGCCAGCAGTCGCGTTGACCTTGCAGGGCGGCGTCAGCCTCGGCGAATTTCGTTTCGTTGCACGCGACGAAGCCGTCGTTTCCCTGTGGAGCATGACGCTTCCCGCGCTCGCCGCGCTCACGGTGCGCACCTGGCATCCGGGCGATCGCATGATCCCGGCGGGCGGAAATGCACGCAGGGTGAAAGGGTTGTTGCGCGATGCAGGGGTGGATGCGGCAAGTCGCAGTGTATGGCCCGTCGTCCTCGCCGACGACGAGATCGTGTGGGTTCCTGGAGTGCGTCGCAGCGGAGCGGCGTCCGCCCGGTCCGGCAGGCCGGTGGTGACTTATCACTGTGAGCGCATGAAGTGACACCAGATGGGACAGCGGAGGGGACGACTGTAGTCGCCGATCCGCGGCTCGCTGGGCGTGCCGTCAAACGCATCGCCTTCGAGACCGATACGATCGCGGAGCGCGTTGCCGAGCTTGGCGCCGAGATCTCCGCGGAATATCCCGACGGCGACCTGCTCGTCTTGGGGCTGCTCAAGGGAAGCTTTATCTTTCTGGGCGACCTGGTGCGTCACATTACGCGTCCCATCCAGGTAGATTTCCTCGTAGCCTCGAGCTACGGCTCAGAGACGAGCTCGAGCGGCGACGTTCACATGGTGTACGATCCGGAGACGGTACTCGAAGGGCGCCACATTCTTCTGGTCGAGGATATCGTCGACTCGGGACGCACGCTGAGCCGGCTGATGGACCTGCTGTCGGTACGGCGTCCGAAATCACTGGCGATCTGCGCTCTCCTTCACAAGCACATTGCCGAGCACCTGCGTTATCCGGTACGGTACGTGGGCTTCGATGCGCCGCACGAATTTCTGGTTGGGTACGGATTGGATCATGCGGAGAATTTCCGCCATCTTCCCTATATCGCGAGCTTGCAGTAATGGCTGACCGCACACCTCCCCCGAAGCGCGACTTCAGCTGGGGCAAAATCTCGAAGACGCTCTCCCTGTGGATCATTGTCATCCTGATCCCGATCGTCTTCATGCAGGTCAACGGCGCGCGCGATGCGACGACGGAGATCGACTACTCGACGTACAGTCAGCAGCTCGATCTGGACAACATCCAGAAGATCTCTATCCAGGAAGGGAAGGTCATCAACGGCGACTTCCGGCATAAGGTCCCGAATGTCGCTGCGGCGAAGGATGTGCTCCACTTCTCCGTGCACCTCCCAGTGGCGAACGACCCGAAGGAGATCGAGCGCCTGCGTGCGAAGAACGTCGAGATCAGCGCCACCGATGCGAAGATTTCGGTGGTTGGACAGCTGCTCGTCTATCTCCCGTTCATTCTCGTCGTCGGCATCTTCATCTTCATCTTTCGCCAGATGCAGGCGGGAGGCGCGAAGGCGTTTAGCTTCGGCAAGAGCAAGGCAAAGCTGCTCACGGGCGATACGCCGAAGGTCACCTTCGCTGATGTCGCCGGTGCGGATGAGGCGAAGGAAGAGCTCGAGGAGATCATCGAGTTCCTGCGTGATCCGCAGAAATACACGCGACTCGGCGGACGGCTGCCCAAGGGCGTGCTCCTCGTCGGCCCGCCGGGCACCGGAAAGACGCTTCTCGCGCGCGCGGTCGCGGGCGAGGCCGCGCGTCCCTTCTTCTCGATGTCCGGCTCGGACTTCGTCGAGATGTTCGTGGGCGTCGGCGCGAGCCGCGTGCGCGATCTGTTCGAGCAGGGGAAGGCACACGCGCCGTGCATCATCTTCATCGATGAGATCGACGCAGTGGGACGTCATCGCGGCGCGGGGCTCGGAGGTGGGCACGACGAGCGCGAGCAGACGCTCAACCAGCTGCTCGTCGAGATGGACGGCTTCGAATCCAACGAGGGCGTGATCCTCATCGCGGCGACCAACCGCCCCGATGTGCTCGATCCCGCGCTCCTGCGGCCGGGACGCTTCGATCGCCAGGTCGTCGTCGATCTTCCCGACCTCCGTGGCCGCGAGGAGATCCTGCGCGTGCATCTCCGCAAGGTTCCCGTTGCCGACGATGTGGAGGTGACGGTGATCGCGCGCGGTACGCCGGGTATGTCCGGCGCCGATCTCGCGAATCTCGTGAACGAAGCCGCGCTGCTCGCCGCGCGCCGCAACGCGGACAAGGTCTATCTCGACGATCTCGAGCAGGCGAAGGACAAGGTCATGCTCGGCGCCGAGCGGAAGTCGATGGTGATGAAGGACGACGAGAAGCGGAACACGGCGTACCACGAGGCCGGTCACGCGGTGTGCGCGATTAAGACGCTGGGATGCGATCCGCTGCACAAGGTGACGATCGTGCCGCGCGGTCGCGCGCTCGGGATCGCGTTCACGCTGCCGGTGGAGGATCGCTATTCGATCACGCGCCAGCAGCTCGAGGCACGGCTCGTCATGATGTATGGCGGACGTGTCGCGGAGGAGCTCGTGTTCGGTCGCGACAACGTGACCACTGGTGCGGCGAGCGACATCCAGAAGGCGACGGGGCTCGCGCGACGGTACGTCTCGCAGTGGGGCTTGTCCGACGCGATCGGCCCGGTGCTGGTCGGCGACAACGAGCAGGAAGTCTTCCTCGGCCGCGAGCTCTCGCGTCACCGCGAAGTCTCCGAGCGCACGGCGCAGCTGGTCGACGCAGAAGTCACGCGGCTGCTCAACGACTCGTACGGTCGCGCGAAGCAGACGCTGATCGACAATCGCGATCTGCTCGAGCGGATGGCCGAGGCGCTGCTCGAGCGCGAGACGCTCACGGCGGAAGATGCCGCGACGCTCGTGCAGGGGAACCCGCTGCCGCCGCGCAAGACCGGCGTGCCGCCGGTCGTACCGGTGCCCGTGGTGCCGGGCGTGGTCGTGCAGCCGAAGCCCGCGCGTCCGGGTCTTCTGGGTGGACCGGAGGTCGCACCGGCGTGACCTTCGCCGCTCGGCGCGCGCGCACGTGAGCGCAGTGGCGTGGCGGCTCGCAACTCGCGCGCTGCAGCTCAATCGACCCCTGATCATGGGGATCATCAACGTTACCCCCGACAGCTTCAGCGACGGGGGTAAGTTTTTTTCCCCCACGGCCGCCGCCGCGCATGGGCGCATGCTGGTGGCCATGGGTGCCGACATGCTCGACGTCGGAGGCGAGTCGACGCGGCCGCAGGGTGCCAGGCCGGTGTCGCTGGATGAGGAGTTGGAGCGAGTGATCCCGGTGCTCGATGCGCTGCGCGAGAGCAATCCCGGCGTGCCGGTGTCGGTGGACACGGTGAAGAGCGGCGTGGCGCGCGAGGCGCTCGCGCACGGCGCCGAGGCGATCAATGATGTCTCGGGCTTCCGCCTCGATCCCGCGATGGCGGGGGTGTGCGCGGCGGGAAACGCCGGCGTGATCCTCATGCACTCGCGCGGCGACGTCGCGACGATGGGGACGTATGCCGACGCGGGGTACGGCGATGATGTCGTCGGCGAGATCATCGCGGAGCTCGGCGCGCGCGTGGAGTGGGCGCGCGCGGAGGGCGTCGCGCGCGAGCGGATCGCGATCGATCCGGGGGTCGGCTTCGCGAAGCGCACCGAGCACTCGGTCGCCGTGATGCGCGAGCTGCCGCGCTTCGCGGCGCTGGGGCTCCCCGTGGCGATCGGGGTGTCGCGCAAGCGGTTCATCGGGGAGCTGAGTGGGGCGAAGGAGCTCGAGGATCGCGTCGATGGCACGATCGCCGCCAATGTCCTCGCTTTGGCGGGCGGAGCGCGCATCTTTCGTGTACACGACGTCGATCACGCGCGGCGCGCGCTCGATCTTGCGTGGAGCATCCTGGGCGGGGGAGAGGAGTAACGATGTTCGAGCAGCTGCGCTTTCTCGCCTTCGGCTGGCGCGACGCGATCGAGGTCGTGGTCGTTGCGTACGGCGTGTACCGGCTGCTTCTCCTGCTGCACGGCACGCGCGCGGTGCAGATGCTGATCGGCATCGTAGTGCTGGTGGCGACGTACGCGCTCGCGTGGGTCTTCAAGTTCACGATGATCACCTACCTGCTCGGCATCGTCTTCACGTACGGCGCGTTCGCCGCGCTGGTGATCTTCCAGCCGGAGCTTCGCGCAGCGCTCGCCCACCTCGGCCAGTCGCGCGTGACGCGATTCTTCCGCCGCATGGAAGTGAGCCAGGTCGCGGAAGAGGTTGCGGATGCGGTGGAGCGGCTGAGCCGCTCGGGAATCGGCTGCATCATCGCTCTCGAGCGCGAGATTGCGCTCGGCGACTTCGTGCAGAGCGGGAAGGAGATGCAGGCGAAGGTGAGCGCCGATCTTCTCGCGACGATCTTCACGCCCTACTCGCCGCTACACGATGGCGCGGTGATCATCCGCGGCGACACGATCGTCGGCGCGGGGTGCATCCTCCCGCTCTCGCAGGCGCAGAACATCGACCGCACGCTCGGCACGCGCCACCGCGCGGCGCTCGGTCTCTCCGAGGAGACTGACGCGCTCGTTATCATCGTGAGCGAGGAGACTGCACAGATCGCGGTGGCCGAGAATGGCAAGCTGATTCGCGGGCTCACGGCGCCGCAACTGCGCGACATCATCGCGGGTGGCAAGCCGCGGTCGACGGCGGAGCATCCGCTGCTGCAGATCCCCGGCTGAGCTCCGCCACCAGGGTTTCGGCGGCAGCCGCGGCGATTCTCTTCGCGGCGTACGCGGGGACGCTGGCGCCCGGGGTCACGATGTGGGACGCCGGCGAGTTCATCGCGGCGGTGCGGACGTTCGGGATACCACATGAGCCGGGGACGCCACTCTACGTGATGCTCGCACGCACGTGGGCGCTTGCGATTCCATTCGCGAGCACCGCGCTGGCGACGAATCTCTTCTCGGCGCTGTGCACCGCGGCGGCAGGCGGGTTGCTCGCGATGGTCGTCGCGCGCGCGACGAGCTCCAGCGCGATGGCGATCGCGGGGGCGCTGTGCGCGGGCGGGATGTTCACAGTCTGGTCGAGCGCGACGGAGACCGAGGTGTATGCGAGTGTGATGCTGCTCGTGATGCTGACGCTGCTCGCGGCAGAGCGCGGGGGGCGCACGGGTGATCCGCGGTGGCGCGTCGCGACGGCGTACGCATTCGCGCTCGCGGTGCCGCTGCATTTGAGCGCGCTCGTAGCGGCGCCGGCGGCGCTGGTGCTCGTGGCCGATCGCGACGACGGAAGCGTCGACTGGCAGGCGGCGGCGCGGCTCACCTCGGTGCTGATGCTCGCTGCGGGAATCGGTCTGGCGAATGCGCGCGTGGCTGCGGCTGGGGCGTGCGGGCTCGTTGCGGTGGGAATTCTCGATTGGCGCGGCCTCAAGCGCGCGCGCACGCGCGGCGCGCGAGCGGGGGTGGAGACCATCGCGACCATCGCGTGCGCGCTCCTCGCGATCTCCGCGCTTGCGGTACTCGTGCTGCGCGCGCGATTCGATCCGTGGCTCAACGAGGGCGCGCCGTCGAATCTCCACGCGCTCTGGGATGTCGTTGGTCGTCGACAGTTCGGCGTGGGCGGGATGTGGCCACGTCAGGCGCCACTGTGGGCGCAGATCGCGAACTGGTTCGAGTATGCGGATTGGCAGGTCGCGCTCGGGCTGTCGAACGGCGTCGCGGCATCCTGGAAGCGCACGCCGGTCACCGTCGCCTTTGCGGTGCTTGGGATCATTGGCAGCCGCGCGCACCTGCGGATGCACGTCCGAAGCTGGCGCGCGTTCGCGATGCTCTTCGCCTGCGGGAGCGCCGGGCTCATTGCGTATCTGAACTTCAAGGCGGGCGCGTCGTTCGGCTTCGGCGTGCTCGCCGACAGCGTGCCGCACGAGGTACGCGATCGCGACTACTTCTTCGTGCTCGGCTTCTGGGTGTGGGGCGCGTGGGCGGGGATCGGCGCGGTCGCGCTCGCACGGCGCATGGGCGCGCAGTGGATTCCCGTTGGCGTGCTTGCGGCCGCGGCGCCGCTCGTGCTCAACGCCTCCGCGGCGGACCGGCGAGCGGAGCCCGAGCGATCGGTGGCGATTCAGACTGCGCGGGCGCTGCTGGCATCCGCGCCGCGTGACGCCGTGCTCGTCACTGGCGGCGACAACGATTCATTCCCGACATGGTACGCGCAGGCGGTCGAGGGTGTGCGCCCCGATATCACCGTCGTCGTCGCGCCGCTGCTCGGCGCGCGCTGGTATCGCGCGCAGCTCGCACGCCGCGACTCGCTGGTCGCCCCGGCGGACGTCGAGGCGACGCGGAGCTCCGCGG
>JALYSW010000390.1 GCA_030854615.1 Gemmatimonadota bacterium | reverse complement strand
GCGCGGATGCGCCCGAAGCCTGCGACGCGGGGGCCGCGGCGGCGGGAACTGCAGCCGACGCGCCGGACAACGCCTTCTCCAGCTCGAGGCCGAAGCGCTCGAGTCCCGCGATCCCGTTCCGCACCATGCGCTCGAGCGATTCGTCGGGGGTCAGCTCCTCTGCGACTTCCCGCTCCCGCTCGCGAGCCGGCGCGCCGACGCGCTCGACATCGCGCAGCAGCGCGAGCCGCTCGCGAATCAGCGACTCCGTCAGCTGCGAGTACGACGCTGTCGCCTGCGCATGCGCGCACGCCTCATCGAGCGCGTCGATCGCGCGGTCCGGACGCACGCGGTCCGTCACGTACCGGTCGGTGAGCGTGACGGACGCCGCCAGCGCCTCATCGGCGATCGACACGTTGTGATGCCGCTCCAGCCGCTCGCGTCGCGCTTCCAGCACGGCCAACGTATCCACGGCCGAGAGCTCGGTGACCGCGATCTTCTGGAAGCGGCGCTCGAGCGCAGGGTCGCCGAGCACCCAGCGCTGATATTCGTCGTCCGTGGTGGCGCCGATGACGCGGAACTCGCCACGCACGAGCGCAGGTTTCAGCATGTTCGCCGCGTCCATCGCCACGCCCATCGCCGCGCCCTGGCCGATGAGATTGTGCAGCTCGTCGATGAAGAGGATGATGTTCGGGTCCTGCGAGCACGCATTCACGATCACGGTGAGACGCTCCTCGTACTGTCCGCGGTACATCGTGCCAGCGAGTAGCCCCGCATGATCGAGAGCGAGCACGCGCGCGCCGCGAAGCGCGAATGGCACATTCCCGGCCGCGATGCGCTGGGCAAAGCCCTCGGCGATCGCCGTCTTGCCCGTGCCGGCAGCGCCGACCAGGGCGGGATTGTTCTTCCCGTGGCGCAGCAGGATGTCGATGACGCGCGCGATCTCGTTGTCGCGGCAGCGCACGGGCTCGAGCCGGCCCGCGCGCGCCTCGGCGGTGAGGTCGCGCGTGAATCGCGCAAGTGAGTCGCCGCTCGAACGCAGCATGTCGGCGAAGCTCACAGGCCGAGCATGTCGTGCGCATACCAGTGCATCATCCGGCTCCCCCAGAGAAGGGCGATCAGTGCGGCAGGCGCGAGAAACACTCCGAACGGTACGAGCGGCGGCGCGAACGGCGTTCCCGCCTTGCGTGCGCGAAGCCAGGAGATCGGATAGACGACGGCGAGAAAGCCAACCGCTCCCAAAAACGCGCCGATGAAGATGGTGAGCAGCGTGCGCCCGGGTCCCAGGTACGCGCCTGCCATCGCCATCAACGTCACATCGCCGAACCCCATTGCTTCCTTCTTGAGAGCGAGCTCGCCGAGCCATCCGATGATCGCGATGGCGCCGGCACCAACGCACGCTCCTATGATGGAATCATACAGGGTCGCGAAGGGAAGAGTTTCACCGAGCATCGTACCGACCGCTGCCGCCACGAGCGCAAAGAAGAATCCGAAGACGGTGAAGCCGTCCGGAATGACGTAATCGGTGGCATCGGTGATCATGATGCCGAGCAGCACGGTGGCGAACGCCGCAACGCGAATGCCGGTGAACGTCGGACCGTAGTGGAGCACGCATGCGAGCCAGAGCAGCGCCACGGTGAGCTCGAGCAGCGGATACACCGCGGAGATCGGCGCCTTACATCCGCTGCACTTTGCGCGCAATGCGAGCCAGCTGATGAGCGGGATGTTCTCGTACCAGGTGATCTCGTGTCCGCAGTACGGGCAACGGGAGCGCGGCTTGACCACCGACTCGTCGCGGGGCCAGCGACTCACGCAGACGTTCAGGAAGGAGCCGATGCACGCCCCGAAGAGAAAGGCAATCGTCGGGAAGTACCAGGAGCCGAGGGAGGCGTAGGCGTCGGTCACTCGCGGAAGTGGTGTAGGAGAATGCCGGCGGCGACGGCGACGTTGAGCGATTCGATATCGGGGGCGAGCGAGATGCCGACGAAGCGTGCGCAGCGCGAGCGCGCGTCGTCCGACAACCCCGCGCCCTCGTTGCCCACCACGAGCGCGATCGAAGCTGGCGGAGCGATCGTCTCGATCGGATGACCGCTCACGTCGGCGCCCCACAGCGGAATCTCGTGCGCGGCGAGGAGCGCATCGAGCTCGCTCCAGCTGACCGACAGCGCGGGGTAGTGGAAGAGAGCGCCCATTGCGCTACGGACGACCTTCGCGTTCCACAGGTCAACGGTGCCAGGGGCAGCAAGCGTCGCCGCGGCGCCGAGGGCGGCGGAGGTGCGAAGCATGGTGCCGGCGTTTCCGGGGTCCTGCACGGCGTCGAGTATCAGCAATCGCGCGCGCGGGGGGATCACCAGCGAATCGGTGGTGATTTCCGGGATCGCCGCGACCGCGAGCACGCCCTGCGGCGCATCGGTGGAGGCGGCCGTCGCGAACTCTTCCTCGCTGACCTCGAGCACCGCTATTCCGCGCGCATCGATCGCATCGCGAAGGGCGGCCCCGCGCGCCGCGCCCACGAGCGCTGGCGACACCAGCGCGCCGCGAAGCTCGAGCGGGCTCGAGATCAGCTCCTCCGTCGCACGGACGCCCTCGCACACGAAGAGCTGCTGACGCTCGCGCGCCTTGCGTCGCTGCAGATCGCGGGCGAGGGTCAGTAACTTCGCGGACATGATGGTGGGCTGGAGGGAACGATGCGGCGGCGTGCCTGAAGTTACGCCACCTTCACCTGCTCCGCTGCAGCCGCCGCTCCCGCCTCGGCGAGCAGTTCGGCGATGCCCGGGTGCATCCCCGGTGCGACGCGAACGAGGCCGACCGTCATTCCGAGGAGCCACGGCGAGTCGCGATGGGCGGCGCGGTAGAGCTCGAGGCGCTGGCGCAATCGCGGCGCGACCACGTCGGTGGTGTCATCGGTCGCGTCGAGCATGAGCGTCGCGAAGTCATCGTTGCCGATGCGCGCGATCACGTCCGAAGCGCGGAAGGTCTCGCGCAGCACCTGCGATGCGGCGACGAGCGCACGATCGCCCGCATCGCGGCCCCACGCGGCGTTGATCTCGTCGAGCGCGCGCACGTCCGCCACCGCGATCACGAGTCCGCGCGTACGGTGCGCGAGTTTGAGATGATGTTCCGCGAGCGTGCGGAAGCCGCGCGAGTTGTAGAGCCCCGTGAGCGAATCGGTGAGCGAGAGCTGGTCGAGCGTCGCGTGGAGACGATAGCGCTCGATCGCGTAGTGCAACACGCGCGCGAGGAGCGCGCTGCTCAGTTCCTCCTTCACGACGGAATCGCAGGCCCCCGCCTCGATCGCAGCGGCACCGTTCGACTCGCCCTTGTGACCAGGCTCGACGAGAACGACGATGGGTACCTCGGGGACCTCGACGCGCGCGCGGATCAGGATGTCCATCGCCATGTCGAACGGGCCGGTGAGGTCCAGCAGCACGACGTCGACACGCTGGTCCGCGAGCCGCACCAGCGCGTCGTCGCCCATGGCAACCGGCGTGAGCGTGAAAGGCGCGAGGCGCGACGGGACGGACGGCGCCAGCGACGCGCTCAAGAGGCGCGAAGCGGGCGAGTCGCTGGTGATCAGCAATGCTGTGATCGGCTGGAGATCCATTGTTCACCGCGAGGAACGGAAGTAGACCAACGAGTGCCGGTTAGAAATGACGGCGCCGCCGTCGCAGGAGTCACGCGCCGTTGTCGCCATGCGCAGTTAAGGGCATCCTTGAACGATGCCCACGCCTCCAATCGCCCTTACGATCGCCGGCTCCGACTCGGGGGGCGGCGCGGGCATCCAGGCCGACCTGAAGACCTTCCACCATTTCCGCGTCTTCGGCACCTCCGCGATCACCGCGATCACGGCGCAGAATACGCGAGGCGTGCAGGGGTGGATCGCCGTGCCGGTCGCGATGATCGAGTCGCAGATCGACGCCGTCGCGGGAGATTTGCGCCCCGCTGCAACGAAGACGGGGATGCTCGCCGATGCGTCGATCGTCGTGGCCGTCGCTGCCGCAGTGCGACGGCACGCGCTCGCGCCGCTGGTGGTGGATCCCGTGATGGTCTCGGCCTCGGGCGATGCGCTGCTCGAGCGCGACGCGGTGATCGCGCTGCGCGAGCGGCTCATCCCGCTCGCCACGCTCGTCACTCCAAATCTCGACGAAGCGGAGATTCTGGTGGGCGAGACGGTGCGCGACGTCGAGGCGATGGAGCGCGTGGGGCGCCTGCTCGTCGCTCGCGGCGCAACGGCCGCGCTGATCAAGGGTGGGCATCTCATCGGCGATGCGGCCATCGATGTGCTCGTGCACGGCGACCGCGTTCGCGTCTTTACGCATCCGCGGCTCGATACACGACACACGCACGGCACCGGTTGCACACTCTCGTCCGCGATCACTGCGCTGCTCGCCCTTGGGAACAAGCTCGAATCCGCCGTCGAGCAATCGATTGACTGGGTGCACCGCGCGATCGCCTCCGCTCCCGCGCTCGGCGGCGGACATGGGCCGCTCAACCATTGGGCGGAGTAGCGATGTCCGATCTCGAACGCGAGCTCGCAGCACAGCTCTTCGTCGGATCGGGTGAGATGGCGACGCGTTGTCGTGCCTTCGACTGGGCGGCGACGCCGCTCGGTCCAGTCTCGACGTGGTCGGCGAGTCTTCGCGCGACCGTCGGCATCGTGCTCGAGTCGCGCAATCCGATGTTCCTCTGGTGGGGACCGGAGCTCGTGCAGCTCTACAACGACGCCTATCGCCCGAGCCTCGGGCTCGGCAGTCGAGATTCGCGCGCGCTTGGCGCGAAGGGGCGCGAGTTCTGGACGGACATCTGGTCCGCGATCGGTCCGCAGATCGAGCAGGTGATGAGCACGGGCGAGGCGACGTGGCACGAAGACCAATATCTGCCGATCGAGCGTAACGGACAGCTCGAGGATGTGTGGTGGACGTACAGCTACAGTCCGGTGCGCGATGCAAACGTGATCGCGGGCGTTCTCGTCGTCTGTCAGGAGACCACCGCGCGCGTGCGCATGCTTGCCGAGCGCGAGTCGCTGCTCGCCGCGGAACGCGCTGCGCACGCAGAGGCCGACTCGGCGCGGCAGACGCTGAGCGACGTTTTTGCGCAGGCGCCGGTCGCGATCGCGGTGTTCGACGGGCGCGAATTGCGCTTCACGGTGGCCAACGATCGGTATCTCGCGGTCATCGGCGAGCGCAATCCCGTGGGGCAAACGCTCATCGAGGTCTTTCCGGATCTCGCCGGATCGGAGATCGAGAAGCTTCTGCAGGGCGTCTTCGACACCGGACTTCCTTATGTGGGAACCGATCTCGGCGTAATGGTGGATGTCAAACGCACCGGCGAGACCGTGATGCATTACTTCGATCTCGTCTATCATCCGCTCCGGGCGTCGGGCGGGACCGTGCGGGGCATTGTCGCGGTCCTCGTCGAGGTGACGGATCGTCGCGCCGGACTGCTCGAACGGGAGCGTCTGCTTCACCAAGCCGAGCGTGCGCGCGCGGACGCGGAGGAGGCGAACCGCGCGAAGAGCGAGTTCCTCGCGGTGATGAGCCACGAGCTTCGCACGCCCCTCAACGCAATAGGCGGGCACGCGCAGCTGATCGAGCTCGGCGTGCATGGCGCGGTCACGGCCGAACAGCTCACCGCGCTCGAGCGCATTCAAAGAAGCCAGCGGCATCTGCTGGGACTCATCAACGGAGTGCTGAACTACGCGAAGATCGACGCCGGGGCCGTCTTTTACGAGATTGCGGAGGTCCACATCGACGAGGTGCTCAATACTTGTCAGGCACTCACGGCGCCGCAGGCGCGCACCAAGCAGCTCGACCTCCGATACGTTCACTGCGACGCACGGCTCACCGCGCGCGCGGACGAGGAAAAGCTCCAGCAGATCCTCTTCAACCTTCTGTCGAACGCGATCAAGTTCACGGATGCGGGCGGACGCGTCACGCTGGAGTGTGTGCCTGCCGGAGAGAGCGAGATCGCGATACGTGTATCGGACACCGGGCACGGCATTGCATCCGATCAGCTCGAGCGAATCTTCCAGCCGTTCGTGCAAGTGGACACGAGGCTCACGCGCGCAGCGGAGGGCACCGGCCTGGGGCTCGCGATCAGCCGCGAGCTGGCGCGCGGAATGGGCGGAGATCTCGTGGCGGAAAGCGAGGTCAACACCGGCAGCGCGTTCACCGTGACGCTGCCTCGAGCGTAGCTACACGATTCGCTGCACGAAGGCGGTCACGAGGCGCTCGAAGCTCGCCGCCACCCGAGAGGTCGTCTCGATCACCTCGGCGTGACTGAGCGGGGTACTGCTCAACCCCGCGGCGACGTTCGTGATGCAGCTGACGCCGGCGACGCGCATCCCCAGCGCCCGCGCCGTCAGCACCTCCGGCACCGTCGACATCCCGACTGCGTCGGCGCCGAGCTTCTCGAGCATCCGGATCTCCGCGGGCGTCTCGTACGCGGGGCCGAGCAGCGCCGCGTAGACGCCGCTCGTCACGGGAACTCCGCTCTCGAGCGCCGCCTCGCGAAGCGCGCGTATGAGCGCCGGGTCGTAGGCCGCGGACATGTCGGGGAAGCGAGGCTCGCCGTTGCGCGGCGGACCCTCGAGCGGCGTGCGCGACATCAGATTGAGATGATCCTCGATGATCATGAGGTCGCCCGCGCGCATGGCGCGATTGATGCCTCCCGCAGCGTTCGAAACGAACAGCGTGCGCACACCGCACGCATGCAACACGCGCGTCGGCAGCGCCACCGTGTCGAGGGAGCGCCCTTCGTAGAGATGGTAGCGCCCCGCAGCGACGATCACGCGTCGCTCTCCGAGCGTTCCGGCAACCAGACGGCCCGCGTGCCCCGGAACGCTCGACGGCGGGAAGCCGGGGATCGCGCGATACGGAATCGAGATCGGATCCTCGATCCGGTCGGCGAGCCCACCGAGTCCCGAACCGAGGATAAGGGCCGTCTCGATCGCGGCACCGAGCTTGTCGCGCACCATCTCGGCGGCACGCGTCACCGTCTCCCCGTCGCCCCTCACGTCTGCGAGAGGAGCGAAGGAAGCTCGCGGTCGAAGCTGTCGAGCATCGTGCGGCGTTCGTGCCACGATGCGAACGCGCTCTCGAAGCCGTTGCGGGCGATGACCGCGAGCTCGGGGAAGGTGAAACCGAGCGCTGCGGCGGCGTGCATGTATTCATCGGTGAGCGTCACGCCGCTCATGAGGCGATTGTCGGTGTTGAGGACGACCTTCTGACCGTGATCGAAGTACGACCGAAGCGGGTGCGCTGCATACGAGTGCGCGGCTCGCGTCTGCACGTTGCTCGTGAGGCAGATCTCGAGCGCGATGCGGCGGTCGTTGACGTACTGCGTGAGCGACTGATCCTCGATCAGCCGCGTCGCATGGCCGATGCGATTCGCGCCGCAGACGTGTACTGCCTGACGCACGGAGTCCGCGCCGTCGCCCTCGCCCGCGTGGACCGTCACTGCGAGATCGTGTGCGCGTGCGTACGCGAAGGATTCGCTGTGCACGCTCGCCGGATGACCGCGCTCTCCGCCGGCGAGATCGAAGCCGACGACACCGTGGTGCTTGTATGCGACCGCGAGGCGCGCGAGCTCGCTCGAGACGTCCGGCTCGAGATGGCGCAGCGCGCAGATGATCAGCCGCCCCGTCGTTCCAGTCTCGAAGGTTCCGGTCGCGATGCCGCGCAGCGGCGCATCGACCGCCTCATCGAGAGATAGCCCTTGCTGCGTGTTCAGCACCGGAGAGTAGCGGATTTCGATGTAGCGAACCCCATCGTGCGCCGCGTCGACCACGAGCTCGCGCGCGATCCGCTCGAGCGCCTCCGCGTCCTGCATGACCGAGAGCGTCACCGTGAACCGCGCGAGATAGTCCTCGAGGTGGTCGGCGTTGCTCACGATCATGTACTCATGGAGCTTCGCCGCGTTCTCCGCGGGAAGCACGATAGTGCGCTCGGCGGCGAGCTCGATCAGCGTCTGGAGGCGCACCGAGCCATCGAGATGGCAGTGCAGCTCCGCCTTCGGGAGTCGCAGTAGCAGATCGCGCAGATGCTCCGTCACTCGTTATTCCGCCGGCTCGTCCGCGGGATCGGCGGCGGCCCGCACCGGAACGAGTCGGTAGATCGATCCGCCATGGATGACCGTGCCGGAGTCGATTGGCAGCCCGCGATCATCGAGCACGATGCGCACACCGCTGGTTACCTCGAGCGCCGCATCGGCGTTCCAGAGGCGGATGGCGTCGAGCGCGGTCGACTCGGCCGGGAGCTCGACCTTCGCGGAATTCACGAACACGGGAATGATGCGCGTCATTGCGTGTAATGATGAGTGGCAGCGTAGGCGGACGATACGGCGGCGGAGGGAACGATCGACCAGTTGCGCTGAAAGTAATCGGCAGGAGCAATGTGCTTGCGCCGTTCGACCTCCGCGATCAGCAGGTCGCGTATCTCCGCGGTGCCGTTATAGACCTCGGGAGCATCGCGCAGCATCGCGTAGCCGCCACCGCCGGAGCGTCGATAGTTGTTGAGGGCGAGTGTGAACGAATCGGCATCGCGCACGGCATTGCCCCGTACGCTGAGCGAGGTGATCCGGCTTCCCACAGGTCTCGAGAGATCGATGGTGTAGTCGGCGCCCGCGACGACGTCGAAGTTATACCCCGGGACATCCGGGTGCACGGGAGGCTCGGCGGTGCCATACGTACCATAGTAGCGGGCGCTGTATTCCAGATACGCCCGCAGCTGGGCTCCGGTAATGCGGACGGCGGAAAGCGTATTCTCGTACGGATAGAGCCTTGCGATCTCTCCGACGGTTACCGGCCCCGAATCGATCTTGGCGCCGACGTCGAATACCGCAGTGGAGGAGAGATCGCTATGCGCGGTGCGACGCTCCACCTCGAGAATGAAATCGGCCAACGGAGTGTCGATGACGCGCCCCGAGTCCGCGCTCCAGCGAACATCGGATGTGCCAATCGTCGTCGCGACGTACTTCATCGCCGCAGCATGCCCTGCCCTCACCGCGCTCACCACCATCGCATTCTCGATGTGGCTCGCGGACTGAATCAGCGATGAGCTCTTGCTCACCGCGCGCCAACCGCTCGCCGTTTGCTCGACATGCAGCGCAGCCACGGCCACGCTCTGCGCCCAGTTCTTCGGCTGCATCAGCAGCGTTCCTGCGATCACCGTGTCCGCCATCTGCTTGTGCGAATGTCCGTAGACGATGAGATCGATCCCCGGCACCGCACGTGCAACCTCCGCCGCGACGTTCTCGCTTGGCAACCGCGTGTTGATCGTGTCGTAGCTGGAAGGCTCACCGAGCCCGGTGTGCATGACGACGACGATCACGTCCGCACGCTCGCGCCGCGCGGAGTCGACCTGGGCGCGCACCGCAGGAACGATGGCCCCGATGGTCAATCGGCCCGAGAGATTGTCCTTGTCCCACGCGTTCGAGCCCGGCGTCGTAGCACCGATGATCGCGATGCGCACGCCGGCGCGCTCGATCATCGTGCGGCCGGGAAAGGGCGCGGGACCGTTGTCGGCGTATGCGTTCGCGGCGAGCAGCGGGAATCGCGCGCCCTTCGCGGCGCCGTAGAGAAAGGGAAGGCCGTAGTTGAACTCGTGATTCCCGACGGCTGCCGCGTCGTAGTGCATCACGTTCATCGCTGCGAACACGGGGTGGAGGGCGACGCTCTCCCTGCGTGCAGCGACGGCGGCGACGTAGGTAAGCGGCGTCCCCTGCAGCATGTCTCCCGCATCGACCAGCACGACGCGCCCCGGCGCCGCCGCGCGCAATGAGTCGACGATCGTCGCGGCGCGGGCGAGCCCTCGCGTCGTGTCGGCGCGCGATGCGTAGTAGTCCCAGCCGACGAGATGGCCGTGGACGTCGGTCGTCGCCGCGACGAGCAGCGTCACGTCACGCTCTACATGCGGCCTCCCGGCGGCCGCCACGAGCGCGGCGAGCGGAAGCAGGTACAGCGCGGCGCGTGCCCGAAGTCGCATCGCGAAAAGCTAGCGGCCCTCCCCATGCGGTGGGAGTGCGCTCGCGCCGTTGACCGCGACGCGCGGCGCCGGCAACTTCGAGGCATGGGTTACACGATCGTGACGGCCTTTACGCTTCTCATTCGCATGCGTACTTGCGAACATCCTTGCCCAGAGAGCACGCGATGCCGTCGTTGATAGTCGGCGTCGCCGGCGGTTCCGGTTCGGGGAAGTCCACCGTAGCGCGAAAGATGGCGGAGCTGCTGACGGATATCTCCGTCGCGTCGGTGAGCATGGATGCGTATTACCGCAACATGACGCACCTCACGTTCGACGAGCGCAAGCAGCTCAATTGGGACCATCCGGATGTGGTGGACATGGAGCTGTTGGGTGATCAGCTCGAGGCGCTCGCGAGCGGCGCGGCGATCGACAAGCCGGTGTACGACTTCGTGACGCATCTGCGCGCGGAGCGTACGGTGGCGGAGGCCGGAGCGGACGTCGTGATCGTCGATGGCATTCTGTTGTACTGGAACGCGCGAGTGCGCGCGCTCTGCGACATCAAGATCTTCGTCGATGTCGAAGCCGACATTCGGCTCATCCGCCGCATAGGACGCGACATGCGCGTTCGCGGGCGGCAGCTGCGGGACATTCTCGATCAGTACCTGAGTACCGTCCGACCCATGCACGAGGAGTTCGTGGAACCGACGAAACAGTTCGCCGATATCATAGTTCCCCACGGCGGCCAGAACGCGGTCGCCATCGAGATGATTGCCGCACGAATTCAGGAGCGCCTGCGTACGGTGACGACGTGAGCGCGACCGCCGGCGGAGAGCGCGTCCTCGTCGTCGATGACGAAAAGGACATCGTTGCGCTGGTCGCCTACCATCTCGCCAAGGGCGGCTACCGCGTTTCCACCGCGTCGACGGGCGCCGAGGCGCTCCAGGCGGCGCGCGAGGAGCGCCCCGCGCTCGTGGTGCTCGACCTGATGCTCCCCGGCATGTCCGGCTTCGATGTGCTCGAGCAGCTGCGCGCAGCCGAGAGCACGCGTGATGTGGCGGTGCTCATGCTCACCGCTCGTCGCGAAGAGGCCGACCGCATTCGCGGCCTCTCCCTCGGCGCGGACGACTATCTCGCCAAGCCTTTCAGTCCGCAGGAGCTCGTGCTGCGCGTCGGCGCGATCCTGCGGCGACTCTCTGCAGCCGGGACCGCGGCGAGCGATGCACTCACGATCGGCCCGATCGAGATCGACCGCTCGGCGCACCGCGTGAAGATCGACGGCCTCGAGATCGAGCTGACGGCAACGGAGTTCAAGCTGCTGCTGA